>NZ_SZVK01000016.1:0-88607 GCF_005280595.1 Escherichia sp. MR
GATGTCCGGCGGTGCTTTTGCCGTTACGCACCACCCCGTCAGTAGCTGAACAGGAGGGACAGCTGATAGAAACAGAAACCACTGGAGCACCTCAAAAACACCATCATACACTAAATCAGTAAGTTGGCAGCATCACCCTGGATTTGCATCGCGCTATTGTCGCATTGAGCGAAAAAATGAAAGTGGTTGATGATAACGCCAGTAAGAAAAAAGATGAGTCCGCGTTGTATACTTCCTGGACATTAAGTTTCACCGCACCCACCAGTGAAGAAGCGCAGACAGTATTGGCAGGGTATATCGATTATATCTCTGCTATCGTGGTGAAAGAGTCGATTGAAAATGTGCGTAATAAACTGGAAATCAGAACCCAGTTTGAAAAAGAAAAACTGGCTCAGGATCGTATTAAAACGAAAAACCAACTTGATGCAAATATTCAGCGCCTCAATTATTCACTGGATATTGCCAATGCGGCAGGAATTAAAAAGCCTGTTTACAGTAATGGTCAGGCCGTTAAAGACGACCCTGATTTTTCTATTTCTCTCGGCGCAGACGGTATTGAACGCAAACTTGAAATTGAAAAAGCGGTCACCGATGTTGCGGAACTGAATGGTGAGTTACGTAATCGTCAATATCTTGTCAATCAGTTAACAAAAGCAAATGTCAACGATGTAAATTTTACGCCGTTTAAATATCAGTTGCGTCCGACTTTGCCGGTGAAAAAAGACGGTCCGGGCAAAGCAATTATCGTGATCCTTTCCGCGTTGATCGGCGGTATAGTTGCTTGTGGCAGTGTGCTCTTGCATCATGCAATGGCATCCAGAAAACAGGATGCCATGATGGAAGATCGGTTAGTTTAAATCACGGCGGTTGACGGTGCCGTTCGTCCGAGCGGCACCACTAACGGTGTTCCTGCTACCGGATCATCAATAATCATGCAGCGCAAACCGTAAATACGCTCGATCAGTTCAGCAGTGACAATCTCTTTCGGCGCTCCCTGAGCGACAATTTTTCCTTCCCGCAGCGCAATCAAATGGCTGGCGTAGCGACAGGCCTGATTAAGATCGTGCAGCACCGCCGCCAGCGTATAGCCTTTCTCGCGGTTCAGTTCGCTCAATAATTCCAGTAGATCAATCTGATGACTGATATCCAGCCAGGTGGTCGGCTCGTCGAGCAGCATAATTGCCGTTTCCTGTGCCAGCACCATGGCAATCCACGCTCGCTGCCGTTGCCCACCGGAAAGGGTGTCCACGCTTTGATTCGCCAGATGAGTAATGCCCGTGGCCTGCATCGCTTTCATTACCGCTTCTTCATCTTCTTTGCGCCAGCGGGTAAACAGCGGTTGATGCGGGTAACGCCCACGCGCCACCAGCTCCTGCACGGTGATATCGCCCGGCGTGGTGGCATTTTGCGCCAGCAAGCCAATCCGGCGTGCGACCTCTTTACTGGCGTAATGTTGAATGTGCTCGCCATCCAGCCAGACATGCCCGTGAGCAGGCGTCATCAGGCGGCTTAAGGTACGCAGTAACGTGGATTTACCGCAGCCATTTGGCCCGATAATTGCCGTGAAGTGACCGTCAGGAATTTCTACAGTAAGATTTTCCGCGACGGTATATTTGCCATATCCCAGGGTTAACTGTTCGCCGCGCAAACGGGCTACTGATTCGGTCATTTTTTGCGAGACTCCTGAATTAACAAGACGATAAGGTAAATACCGCCGAGACTGACGGTAACGACGCCAACCGGAAGTTGATACGGCATAAACAGTTGCTGAGCGCAGAGATCGGCCGCCAGCAGTAACAACGCCCCGCACAGCGCCGCCTGAGTTAGCCCCCAGCGAGCAGTGCCGCTAATGCGTCGGGCAATGTGCGGTGCAACCAGCGCGATAAAGGAAATTGGCCCCGCCAGGGCAGTGGCAGCTGCGGTAAGTATTACGGCGACCAGCATCATTAACAGACGCGAGCGTTCGACGCTGACGCCCAGTGCGCAGGCGGTGTCATCGCCCATCTCCAGCAAACGCATCCGCCTTACCAGCAAGGCGGCGGCAATGAGCATCAATATAATAATGGGTGCGGAGGGCGAGGTTTTTGCCCACGTCAGGCCATTGAGCGATCCGGCATTCCACAACCCCGCTGTTAGCGCCGTTTCTAAAGACGCTTTCAGCAGCAGCCAGGTATTAAAGGCCACCAGCATGGCGCGAACGCCGATGCCGATAATAATCAATCGAAAGGTGTCGATGCCGTTACGCCAGGCAAGCAGCCAGACCAGTAGAGAAGTGGCAATGCCGCCCGCTATTGCTGCCAGCGCGATAGCTGTCAGATCCTGACCAAACAGTACCATCGCCACCAGTACGCCGCTCCACGCCCCGGTGTTAAAGCCCATCACATCCGGACTGCCGAGCGGGTTACGCATCAGCGACTGAAAAATCGCGCCGCTGACGCCCAGCGCCGCACCAATCAATAGCGCCATCAGCACGCGCGGTAAACGCCATTCGGTGACCACCATCGTCATACTGCGTGGGGCGTCACCCATCAGCGCGGCGAATACCTGCGACGTTTCCAGCATGACGGCACCGCTACGTAATCCCCAGATACCTGCAACTACACAGGCGGAAACCAGCAGCAAACAGGTGATGATTAATCGGCGAGAGACGTAAATCATGCGCCACCTCGCGTTTTACGTCGGACAAGAAAGATCAACACTGGTGCGCCAATAAAGGCGCTGACTACAGAAACGCGCAGCTCGCCGGGCACAATCACACGCCCGATGATATCGGCAAACAGCAGCAGGGCAGGGGTAGCAAGTAGCGTGACGGGGAGTGACCAGCGATGATCGGCACCCACCAGCCAGCGCGCCATGTGCGGCATCATCAGGCCAATAAAGGCAATCGGGCCAACTACCGCTGTCGCACTACCACAAAGCACGGTAATCGCCAGCAGACCAATTAACTGTGTGCGCGCCACGCGACTGCCCAGCGCCGTCGCGGTGTCGCTGCCGAGGCTTAAACTGTTCAGTGCGCGGCTCAGTAATAGCGCGGTTGCTCCGGCGATCAGCACCGGGATCAGCACCACTTTTAAGGTATGTAGATTGCGAATATCCAGCGAACCGGCTTGCCAGAAACGCAGTTGATCGTAGACGTCAGGATTAAGCAGGGCGATGCCGCTGGTCAGCCCTTCCAGCACCGCCGCCAGCGCCACGCCCGCCAGGGTTAAACGCACCGGACTTAACTGCCCGCCGCCCTGGCTGCCGGTAAAGGCAACAATCAACGAGGCCACCAGCGCCCCGGCGAAGGCCATCGCCAGTTGTTCCTGTGCGGAAGAGTAACCAAACAGCGCCGCACCCAGCACAATGGCAAAGCTGGCTCCGGCGTTCACGCCAAGCAAGCCGGGGTCGGCAAGTGGATTTCGGGTGAGGGTTTGCATCAACGCCCCGGCAAGGCCAAGCGCGCCGCCTGCAAGTAAACCGGCAAGGGTGCGCGGCAGTCGCGCGTCGAGCACGATGGTGCAGTCGGCGCTCTGACAGGTGCCGGAGAGGGCCTCCAGCACTACGGAAGCGGGGAGTGATTTTGCCCCAATGAGCAGGCTTAATGCCGTCGCGATAATCAGTAATAACAGCAATCCGGGCACGGCAATGGCGCGTGTCACGGCAACAGAACCAGACATACGAACTTCCATGATAATGAAATTAATTATCGTTATCGATCTTATTTGGATATGTTAGCATGTGCAGCCTAAGAATAGGTATTTAAAATATTTGATGGCAAGGCATTGTAATGAATAAACAATCCTGGCTGCTTAACCTCAGCCTGTTGAAAACGCACCCGGCGTTTCGCGCAGTATTCCTCGCTCGTTTTATCTCAATTGTGTCTCTGGGTTTGCTCGGCGTCGCGGTGCCGGTGCAGATCCAGATGATGACGCATTCTACCTGGCAGGTGGGGCTTTCGGTGACGCTCACCGGCAGCGCGATGTTTGTTGGCCTGATGGTTGGCGGCGTGCTGGCGGATCGCTATGAGCGCAAAAAAGTGATTTTGCTGGCGCGCGGCACCTGTGGCATTGGCTTCATTGGACTGTGCCTGAACGCGCTGCTGCCGGAGCCGTCATTGCTGGCAATCTATTTACTTGGTTTATGGGATGGTTTTTTCGCATCGCTTGGCGTTACGGCGCTACTGGCGGCGACACCTGCACTGGTAGGGCGTGAAAACTTAATGCAGGCCGGGGCGATCACCATGTTGACCGTGCGCCTGGGTTCGGTGATTTCGCCCATGATTGGCGGTTTATTGCTGGCGATCGGTGGCGTGGCCTGGAACTACGGGCTGGCGGCGGCGGGAACGTTTATTACCCTGCTGCCGTTGTTAAGCCTTCCGGCGCTGCCACCGCCACCGCAGCCGCGTGAGCATCCGCTGAAATCGCTTCTGGCAGCGATTCGTTTTCTGCTCGCCAGCCCGCTGGTGGGGGGAATTGCGCTGCTGGGGGGGTTATTGACGATGGCGAGTGCGGTGCGGGTACTGTATCCGGCGCTGGCTGACAACTGGCAGATGTCGGCGGCACAGATTGGTTTTCTCTATGCGGCGATCCCGCTCGGTGCGGCTATTGGCGCGTTAACCAGCGGGAAGCTGGCACATAGCGCGCGACCAGGGTTATTGATGCTGCTCTCCACGCTGGGATCGTTCCTCGCCATTGGTCTGTTTGGCCTGATGCCGATGTGGATTTTAGGCGTGGTTTGTCTGGCGCTGTTCGGCTGGCTGAGCGCGGTTAGTTCGTTGCTGCAATATACAATGCTGCAAACGCAAACCCCGGAAGCGATGTTAGGGCGGATTAACGGTTTGTGGACGGCGCAAAACGTGACGGGAGATGCCATAGGCGCGGCGCTGCTGGGCGGTTTGGGAGCGATGATGACACCGGTTGCTTCCGCAAGCGCGAGCGGTTTTGGTTTGTTGATTATCGGCGTGTTGTTGTTGCTGGTGCTGGTGGAGTTGCGACGTTTTCGCCAGACGCCGTCGCAGGTGACAGCGTCCGACAGTTAGCTAAAGGTGCATTTTCCCCTCACCCTAACCCTCTCCCCAAAGGGGCGAGGGGACTGTTAGTGCTCTAATTGTATGTTTTATCAATCTTTTTTAAACAGTGAATTAAGTCTGTCCAGCACTTGCATGGCGCTGTAGTAATCCAGGCGGAACGTCTCGGTTCCCAGCGCATAAACCTGCTTGTTTTGTACTGCGGGCAGGTGCCCGAGCAGCGGATTAGCATAAATAGCATCGGCATCTTTCTGATCACCGGCAAACAGGAATAGTGATTCGCCATTTAACCCTGCAGCCAGATTTTCCCCACCAAGCTGAATGATGTCATGGCGTTTGCCCTGGCTTTGGCTGGCGTTTAAGCCTGCGGGCAACTTCGCCAGCGTAAAGCCGAGTTGTTCCAGCATTTGCCCTTGTGCTGATTCCGGCGTCCAGAGATTGGCACTGTGTGCAGCGGCAGTATAGACAATGGCAGTGACCGGCTGCGGCGGTAATTTGATTTGCTCTTTCGCCGCCGCTAGTTGCTTATCAAACTGCGCAATCCGCTCTGTCGCTTGTTTCTCATGTCCGGTAATTTCGCCAAGCTGCGTTAACAGCGACTGCCAGCTTTTGTCGTCGTAATTGATGATTAATGTCGGGGCGATGGTGGAAAGCTGATCGTACAGCGCCAGCGCCGAATCACCGCCGGTTGCGCTAATTAAAATCAGATCCGGCATTTGCGCGGCAACGGCTTCGGCGCTCGGTTCGCCGATATAGAGCCGTTGCAGTTTGCGTTCTTTCGCCACCTTGCTCCACTGGCGTAAAAAGCCCTGGTCATCCGCTACGCGGTTATTTGGCGTGGTCGCGCCGCTGGCGATCACCGGAGCATCAATCGCCAGCAGTGAGCCGGTCAAGGTGACGCTGGTGGAAACAATACGCTGCGGCTGGCTTTCCAGGGTATGAGTGCCACGGCTGTCAGTAATCTGACGCGGCCAGTCGGCGGCCTGAACGGCGGCTATTCCTGAAAGCAAAATTCCTGTTAATAGAAGGGCGTTGCGGTAGAGCGGGGCGAGTCTCACAAATCAGCTTCCTGTTATTAATAAGGTTAAGGGCGTAATGACAAATTCGACAAAGCGCACAATCCTTCCCCTCGCCCCTTTGGGGAGAGGGTTAGGGTGAGGGGAACAGCCAGCACTGGTGCGAACACTGACCCTCACCCCAGCCCTCTCCCTGGAAGGGAGAGGGGGCAGAACGGCGCAGGACATCACATTGCGCTTATGCGAATCCATCAATAATGCTTCTCATTTTCATTGTAACCACAACCAGATGCAACCCTGAGTTGCAGATTGCGTTGCCTCAAGAGTTGACATAGTGCGCGTTTGCTTTTAGGTTAGCGACCGAAAATATAAATGATAATCATTATTAAAGCCTTTATCATTTTATGGAGGATGATATGGATACGTCACTGGCTGAGGAAGTACAGCAGACCATGGCAACACTTGCGCCCAATCGCTTTTTCTTTATGTCGCCGTACCGCAGTTTTACGACGTCAGGATGTTTCGCCCGCTTCGATGAACCTGCTGTGAACGGGGATTCGCCCGACAGTCCCTTCCAGCAAAAACTCGCCGCGCTGTTTGCTGATGCCAAAGCGCAGGGCATCAAAAATCCGGTGATGGTCGGGGCGATTCCCTTCGATCCACGTCAGCCTTCGTCGCTGTATATTCCCGAATCCTGGCAGCCATTCTCCCGTAAAGAAAAACAAGCTTCCGCGCGCCGTTTCACCCGCAGCCAGGCGCTGAACGTGGTAGAACGTCAGGCAATTCCGGAGCAAGCTACTTTTGAACAGATGGTCGCCCGCGCCGCTGCACTCACTGCCACGCCGCAGGTCGACAAAGTGGTGTTATCACGGTTGATTGATATCACCACCGACGCCGCCATTGACAGCGGTGTACTACTGGAACGGTTGATCGCGCAAAACCCGGTTAGTTACAACTTCCATGTCCCGCTGTCCGATGGTGGAGTTCTGCTCGGTGCCAGCCCGGAACTGCTGCTGCGCAAAGACGGCGAGCGTTTTAGCTCCATTCCGTTAGCCGGTTCCGCACGCCGTCAGCCGGATGAAGTGCTGGACAGGGAAGCGGGAAATCGACTGCTGGCGTCGGAAAAAGACCGCCATGAACATGAACTGGTGACTCAGGCGATGAAAGAGGTACTGCGCGAACGCAGTAGTGAGTTACACGTTCCTTCCTCTCCACAACTGATCACCACGCCGACGCTGTGGCATCTCGCAACACCCTTTGAAGGTAAAGCTAATTCGCAAGAAAACGCACTGACTCTGGCCTGTCTGCTGCATCCGACCCCCGCGCTGAGCGGTTTCCCGCATCAGGCCGCGACCCAGGTTATTGCTGAACTGGAGCCGTTCGACCGCGAACTGTTTGGCGGCATTGTCGGCTGGTGCGACAGCGAAGGTAACGGCGAGTGGGTGGTGACCATCCGCTGCGCAAAATTGCGGAAAAATCAGGTGCGTCTGTTTGCCGGAGCGGGGATTGTGCCTGCGTCGTCACCGTTGGGTGAGTGGCGCGAAACAGGCGTCAAACTTTCTACCATGTTGAACGTTTTTGGATTGCATTAAGGAGCGAGGATGAGCATTCCATTCACCCGCTGGCCGGAAGAGTTTGCCCGTCGCTATCGGGAAAAAGGCTACTGGCAGGATTTGCCGCTGACCGACATTCTGACTCGCCACGCTGCGAGTGACAGCATCGCGGTTATCGACGGCGAGCGGCAGTTGAGTTATCGGGAGCTGAATCAGGCGGCGGATAACCTCGCGTGTAGTTTACGCCGTCAGGGCATTAAACCTGGTGAAACCGCGCTGGTACAATTGGGTAACGTCGCTGAACTTTACATTACCTTTTTCGCACTGCTGAAACTGGGCGTTGCGCCGGTGCTGGCGCTGTTCAGCCATCAGCGTAGTGAACTGAACGCCTATGCCAGCCAGATTGAACCGGTGTTACTGATTGCCGATCGCCAACATGCGCTGTTTAGCGGGGATGATTTCCTCAATACTTTCGTCACAGAACATTCCTCCATTCGCGTGGTGCAACTGCTGAACGATAGCGGCGAGCACAATTTGCAGGATGCGTTTAACCATCAGGCAGAGGATTTTACTGCCACGCCGTCACCCGCTGATGAAGTGGCCTATTTCCAGCTTTCTGGCGGCACCACCGGCACGCCGAAACTGATCCCGCGTACCCATAACGACTATTACTACAGCGTGCGTCGTAGCGTCGAGATTTGTCAGTTCACGCAACAGACGCGCTACCTGTGCGCGATTCCGGCGGCGCACAACTACGCCATGAGTTCACCAGGATCGCTGGGCGTATTTCTTGCGGGCGGCACCGTCGTTCTGGCGGCCGATCCCAGTGCCACGCTCTGCTTCCCATTGATTGCAAAACATCAGGTCAACGTTACTGCGCTGGTGCCGCCGGCGGTAAGCCTGTGGTTACAGGCGTTGGCTGAAGGCGAAAGCCGAGCGCAGCTTGCTTCGCTGAAACTGTTACAGGTCGGTGGCGCACGTCTTTCTGCCACGCTGGCGGCGCGTATTCCCGCAGAGATTGGCTGCCAGTTGCAGCAGGTGTTCGGCATGGCGGAAGGGCTGGTGAACTACACCCGTCTTGATGATAGTGCGGAGAAAATTATCCATACCCAGGGCTACCCAATGTGTCCGGACGATGAAGTGTGGGTTGCCGATGCTGAAGGAAATCCACTGCCGCAAGGGGAAGTCGGACGCCTGATGACGCGCGGTCCGTACACCTTCCGTGGCTATTACAAAAGCCCGCAGCACAATGCCAGCGCCTTTGATGCCAACGGTTTTTACTGTTCCGGCGATCTGATCTCCATTGATCCAGAGGGTTACATCACCGTGCAGGGGCGCGAGAAAGATCAGATCAACCGTGGTGGCGAGAAGATTGCTGCCGAAGAGATCGAAAACCTGCTGCTGCGCCATCCGGCGGTGATCTACGCCGCACTGGTGAGCATGGAAGACGAACTGATGGGCGAAAAAAGCTGCGCTTATCTGGTGGTAAAAGAGCCGCTGCGCGCGGTGCAGGTGCGTCGCTTCCTGCGTGAGCAGGGCATCGCCGAATTTAAATTACCGGATCGCGTGGAGTGTGTGGATTCACTTCCGCTGACGGCGGTCGGGAAAGTCGATAAAAAACAATTACGTCAGTGGCTGGCGTCACGCGCTTCAGCCTGAAGGAGAGAACACGATGGCTATTCCAAAATTACAGGCTTACGCACTGCCGGAGTCTCACGATATTCCGCAAAATAAAGTCGACTGGGCATTTGAACCGCAACGCGCCGCGCTGTTAATTCATGATATGCAGGACTATTTCGTCAGCTTCTGGGGCGAGAACTGTCCGATGATGGAACAGGTGATCGCGAACATTGCGGCGCTGCGTGACTACTGCAAACAGCACAATATTCCGGTTTATTACACCGCCCAGCCGAAAGAGCAGAACGATGAAGATCGGGCGCTGTTGAATGATATGTGGGGACCGGGCCTGACCCGTTCGCCGGAACAGCAAAAGGTGGTGGATCGCCTGACGCCGGATGCCGACGATACAGTGCTGGTGAAGTGGCGCTACAGCGCGTTTCATCGTTCCCCGCTGGAGCAAATGCTGAAAGAAAGTGGACGTAACCAGCTGATTATTACCGGGGTATATGCCCACATTGGCTGTATGACCACCGCGACCGACGCATTTATGCGTGATATCAAGCCGTTTATGGTGGCGGATGCGCTGGCCGATTTCAGCCGTGACGAGCATTTGATGTCGCTGAAATATGTGGCCGGACGTTCTGGCCGGGTGGTGATGACTGAAGAGTTACTACCAGCACCGATTCCTTCCAGTAAAGCGGCGCTGCGCGAGGTGATCCTGCCGTTGCTGGACGAGTCCGATGAACCGTTCGATGATGACAACCTGATCGACTACGGTTTGGATTCGGTGCGCATGATGGCGCTGGCGGCGCGCTGGCGCAAAGTACATGGCGATATCGATTTTGTCATGCTGGCGAAAAACCCAACCATTGATGCCTGGTGGAAACTGCTCTCCCGCGAGGTGAAATAATGGATTTCAGCGGCAAAAATGTCTGGGTAACCGGTGCGGGGAAAGGTATCGGTTACGCCACGGCGCTGGCATTTGTTGAAGCGGGTGCGAAGGTCACGGGCTTTGATCGGGTGTTCACTCAGGAGCAATATCCCTTTGCGACCGAAGTGATGGATGTAGCCGACGCCGGGCAGGTGGCGCAAGTGTGTCAGCGGCTGTTAGCGGAAACGGAACGACTGGACGTGCTGGTCAATGCAGCGGGAATTTTACGCATGGGCGCGACCGATCAGCTCAGCAAAGAAGACTGGCAGCAGACCTTTGCGGTCAACGTTGGCGGTGCGTTTAACCTGTTTCAGCAAACCATGAACCAGTTTCGCCGTCAGCGGGGCGGGGCGATTGTTACGGTAGCGTCCGACGCTGCACACACGCCGCGTATTGGTATGAGTGCTTATGGTGCGTCGAAAGCGGCGCTGAAAAGCCTGGCCTTGAGCGTCGGGCTGGAACTGGCGGGTAGTGGCGTGCGCTGTAATGTGGTTTCCCCTGGTTCCACCGATACCGATATGCAACGCACGCTGTGGGTGAGCGATGACGCCGAAGAACAGCGTATTCGTGGCTTTGGCGAGCAGTTTAAGCTCGGCATTCCGCTGGGGAAAATCGCCCGTCCACAAGAGATCGCCAACACGATTTTGTTCCTCGCCTCTGACCTCGCCAGCCATATCACGCTACAGGATATCGTGGTGGATGGCGGCTCAACGCTGGGAGCATAAGCATGATCTGGAAACGCCATTTAACGCTCGACGAACTCAACGCCACCAGCGACAACACAATGGTGGCGCATCTGGGAATTGTTTATACCCGTCTGGGCGATGATGTGCTGGAAGCCGAAATGCCGGTTGATACCCGTACTCATCAGCCGTTTGGCCTGCTGCATGGCGGCGCGTCGGCGGCGCTGGCGGAAACGCTGGGATCGATGGCCGGATTTATGATGACCCGCGACGGACAGTGTGTGGTGGGCACGGAACTTAACGCCACCCATCATCGCCCGGTGTCTGAAGGCAAGGTACGCGGCGTCTGCCAGCCGTTGCATCTTGGGCGGCAAAATCAGAGTTGGGAAATCGTCGTTTTCGATGAACAGGGGCGGCGTTGCTGCACTTGTCGGCTGGGCACGGCGGTTTTGGGATGAACCCGACAGAATTAAATGAGATTGCAGGAAAACTCGGTTAACGGAGTGATCGAGTTAACATTGTTAAGTTAAATATTGGTTTCAACTCCGATTTGCATAGTTACTGTGTTGTTAAATTGCACAAAGATGTTATAGAAACAAAATGTAACATCTCTATGGACACGCACACGGATAACAACTATGAACAAATCAGGGAAATACCTCGTCTGGACAGTGCTCTCTGTAATGGGAGCATTTGCTCTGGGATACATTGCTTTAAATCGTGGGGAACAGATCAACGCGCTGTGGATTGTGGTGGCGTCGGTCTGTATCTATCTGATCGCTTATCGTTTTTATGGTCTGTATATCGCCAAAAATGTGCTGGCGGTTGACCCGACGCGTATGACGCCAGCGGTGCGCCATAACGACGGACTGGATTATGTGCCGACGGACAAGAAAGTGCTGTTCGGTCACCATTTTGCGGCCATTGCCGGAGCTGGTCCGTTGGTGGGGCCGGTGCTGGCAGCGCAAATGGGCTACCTGCCGGGGATGATCTGGCTGCTTGCCGGGGTGGTTCTCGCCGGTGCGGTACAGGATTTCATGGTGCTGTTTGTTTCCACGCGCCGTGACGGTCGCTCGCTGGGTGAGCTGGTCAAAGAAGAGATGGGGCCAACCGCCGGGGTGATTGCGCTGGTTGCCTGCTTTATGATCATGGTCATCATCCTTGCAGTGCTGGCGATGATCGTGGTGAAAGCCCTGACCCATAGCCCGTGGGGAACGTATACCGTTGCGTTCACCATTCCGCTGGCGCTGTTTATGGGGATCTACCTGCGTTATCTGCGTCCGGGGCGTATTGGCGAAGTGTCGGTGATTGGCCTGGTGTTCCTGATTTTCGCCATTATCTCTGGAGGTTGGGTGGCAGAAAGCCCAACCTGGGCACCGTACTTTGATTTTACCGGCGTGCAGTTGACCTGGATGCTGGTGGGTTACGGTTTTGTGGCGGCGGTGCTGCCGGTGTGGCTGCTGCTGGCCCCGCGTGACTATCTCTCTACCTTCCTGAAAATCGGGACTATCGTCGGTCTGGCGGTAGGTATTTTGATTATGCGCCCGACGCTGACCATGCCTGCGCTGACCAAATTTGTCGATGGCACTGGCCCGGTATGGACCGGTAACCTGTTCCCGTTCCTGTTTATCACCATCGCTTGTGGCGCGGTGTCTGGCTTCCATGCGCTGATCTCTTCTGGCACCACGCCGAAGATGCTGGCGAACGAAGGGCAGGCGTGCTTTATCGGCTACGGTGGGATGTTAATGGAATCCTTCGTGGCGATTATGGCGTTGGTTTCTGCCTGTATCATCGATCCGGGCGTGTACTTCGCTATGAACAGCCCGATGGCGGTGCTGGCTCCGGCAGGGACGGCGGATGTGGTCGCTTCTGCGGCGCAGGTGGTGAGTAGCTGGGGCTTTGCGATAACTCCGGATACGTTAAACCAGATTGCCAGCGAAGTGGGTGAACAGTCGATCATTTCCCGTGCGGGCGGTGCGCCGACGCTGGCGGTGGGGATGGCCTACATTCTGCACGGTGCGCTGGGCGGCATGATGGATGTGGCCTTCTGGTATCACTTCGCCATTCTGTTTGAAGCACTGTTTATTTTGACGGCGGTAGATGCGGGTACGCGTGCTGCGCGCTTTATGTTGCAGGATTTGCTGGGCGTGGTGTCTCCGGGTCTGAAACGGACGGATTCTCTGCCTGCTAACTTGCTGGCAACGGCGCTGTGTGTGCTGGCGTGGGGCTACTTCCTGCATCAGGGCGTGGTCGATCCGCTGGGCGGTATTAACACCCTGTGGCCGCTGTTTGGTATTGCCAACCAGATGCTGGCAGGGATGGCGCTGATGCTCTGTGCCGTAGTGCTGTTCAAGATGAAACGTCAACGTTACGCCTGGGTGGCGCTGGTGCCAACAGCCTGGCTGCTGATTTGTACCCTGACCGCAGGCTGGCAGAAAGCGTTCAGCCCGGATGCGAAAGTGGGCTTCCTGGCCATTGCCAATAAGTTCCAGGCAATGATCGACAGCGGCAACATTCCGTCGCAGTATACCGAGTCACAACTGGCGCAACTGGTGTTTAACAACCGTCTGGATGCCGGGTTGACCATCTTCTTTATGGTGGTTGTGGTGGTTCTGGCGCTGTTCTCGATTAAAACGGCGCTGGCGGCATTGAAAGAGCCGAAGCCAACGGCGAAAGAAACGCCGTATGAGCCAATGCCGGAAAATGTCGAGGAGATCGTGGCGCAGGCGAAAGGCGCGCACTAAAGTCAGAGTGTGGGGGGATGTTGGCGAATGTTGGCATAGTGCCGAGGGTTCCCCCTCACCCTAACCCTAACCCTCTCCCCGGTGGGGCGAGGGGACTGACCGAGTGCGTTGATAGCTATTAATGCACTCTCTCAGCAATCTGATTACCGGAGGTATTGATGTTTGATTCACTGGCAAAAGCCGGAAAATATTTAGGTCAGGCGGCGAAGCTGATGATTGGTATGCCTGATTACGACAACTATGTCGAACATATGCGGGTTAACCATCCCGATCAAACGCCGATGACCTACGAAGAGTTTTTCCGTGAGCGGCAGGACGCGCGCTACGGTGGAAAAGGCGGCGCGCGCTGCTGCTAAATTTGTACGTCAGGCTTTAAACGATTCCACTTTTTCGAACGCTGCACGCAACGTATCTGGTGTCAGCGTAACAGGCAGGTAATGAATGGATTCCACCGGACGTAAGGTGTGGGCAATCACTTTGTCGATCTCCGCCTGATTATTGATATCCACTTCCAGCTCCGCCAGCGTAGTCGGCAGATGAAAACGGTGATACGCCTCGGTTAATTGCGCCAGCACATCATCTTGTCCCAGCAAGGCGCTTTGCACCAGAATGCCGTAGGCGACTTTGGTGCCGTGGAGAAACTTCTCGGTTTGCGGTAGGACAGTCAGACCGTTATGTACGGCATGAGCCGCCGCTACACGCGTAAAACGATCGCCCAGACCTCCCACCATTCCGCCCCCGGCGATAATGGCATCAACCACATCGCAAAATGATTGCGTTAACTGCTGATTTTGCTGATCGAGCAGCGCCTGTTCGCTACTGCTTAATAAAACATCGCGGATGGCCTGCGCATTATTGATCCCCAGACGCACGGTTAGCGGCAAGGTTTCTGGTTGTGGAGCCAGCACCACCGCTTCATACCATTTCGCCAGCGTGTCACCGATCCCCGCCAGCAGATATTCTTGCGGCGCATTGAGGATAATCTCTGGCTCCACCAGCACCATAAAATTGGCGTCGTCGAAAATCTCATAATGCAGCGCCTGTCCGGCATCGTTATACCAGACGGAGAGCGGTGTCCAGGCGGCGCAGGTAGCGGCGATCGTTGGAACGGCAACAAACGGCAGACCGAGACGGCGAGCGAGGGCTTTCGCGGTGTCGAGCAGTGCGCCACCACCGACGCCAATCACCACGCTGCGATCGTCACCGGACTCAGCCGCCAGTTGATGTACATCGCTTTCGCTGCAATGACCGCGAAACAAAATATGCTTTGCTCCTGGCAGTTCAAACGCTGGTGGAAGTTTGGTTTGCGCCGCAGCAATGGCGCGTTCGCCGTAGATCCACACCGCGCGAGAAAGCTGTTCATCAGTGAAAAAGTCGTGCAGGTGATTGAAACTTCCTGGATGTGAAAAGTAGTTAGCCGGGCCGACGACGACGCGGATAGGATTGTGAGGCATGTTGTGTTGTCCTTATTGTTTTATTTAGACATCTAAACGTCTTGATTGCCAAATACTAGCATCGTGTTATAGTGCCTTCAACACGCAACTTCGTCAGGCACAATAAAAATGACAAATAACCCTCTGATTCCACAAAGCAAACTTCCACAACTTGGCACTACCATTTTCACCCAGATGAGCGCGCTGGCGCAGCAACACCAGGCGATTAACCTGTCGCAAGGCTTTCCTGATTTTGATGGTCCGCGCTATTTACAGGAGCGGCTGGCGTACCACGTTGCCCAGGGGGCAAACCAATACGCGCCAATGACCGGCGTACAGGCATTGCGCGAGGCGATAGCTGAGAAAACAGCACGGCTGTATGGCTATCACCCGGATGCCGACAGCGATATCACCGTAACAGCAGGGGCGACGGAGGCGTTATACGCGGCGATTACCGCGCTGGTACGTAGTGGCGATGAAGTTATCTGTTTCGACCCCAGTTATGACAGTTATGCGCCTGCCATTACGCTATCAGGTGGGATCGTGAAACGCATTGCGCTACAGCCGCCGCATTTTCGCGTTGACTGGCAGGAATTTGCCGCATTGTTAAGCGAGCGCACCCGGCTGGTGATCCTCAACACGCCGCATAATCCCAGCGCGACCGTTTGGCAGCAGGCTGATTTTGCGGCCTTGTGGCAGGCAATTGCCGATCGCGAGATTTTTGTCATTAGTGATGAAGTTTACGAGCACATCAACTTTTCACAGCAGGGCCATGCCAGCGTACTGGCGCATCCACAGTTGCGTGAGCGAGCAGTAGCGGTGTCTTCGTTTGGCAAGACCTATCATATGACCGGCTGGAAAGTGGGGTATTGCGTTGCGCCAGCGCCCATCAGCGGCGAGATACGTAAGGTGCATCAGTATCTGACCTTTTCGGTCAACACCCCCGCACAACTGGCGCTTGCCGATATGCTGCGGGAAAATCCTGAACATTATCTTGCATTACCGGACTTTTATCGCCAGAAGCGCGATATTCTGGTGAACGCGTTAAGCGAGAGTCGGCTGGAGATTTTACCGTGTGAAGGCACATACTTTTTGCTGGTGGATTACAGCGCCGTGTCTACGCTGGATGATGTTGAGTTTTGCCAGTGGCTGACGCGGGAGCATGGCGTGGCGGCGATCCCGCTGTCGGTGTTTTGCGCCGATCCCTTCCCGCATAAACTGATTCGTCTCTGCTTTGCCAAGAAGGAATCGACGCTGCTGGCGGCGGCTGAACGCCTGCGCCAGCTTTAGCTATTTAACCGTCCAGGCGCGGGAATATTGACGGTCGGCAAACAGTTCTTGCAGGCCGTTAATTTGCTTGAGGCGCAATACTTCGTCGCTATCCATACCCAGCTCTTTACTGATTTTATTATCGTCCCAACCTAACTGGCTGAGTTCTCGAACAATTTCTGACATTGCCGTGACCTGGTGGCGACCACGCGCCCGGTTGTGGCGAATAGTTGCAGCGATACGTTCGTTACGTGTTCCTTCCAGACAGGTGACCGGTAAATACCCTTTTAATCGCAATTTTAACGTGTTAGAGCCTTTACCAATTTCATGACGGTGAAAACCATCAACAATTTCAAGTGTGCTGGCTCGTGTATTGGTCACCACAATTGGCTGGGTAAAACCATCGATCTCAATTGATTTTTGTAGTAATCGTTTCTCTGGCGGCGCGACGTTATTCGGATTGTAATCATTGGGAGTGAGTTGGGTGTTCTTAACCCACAAAACACAATCGACCGGTTCGTCGCGAAATGGACTCACTTGATGGATCGCCGTTCTGATCTCATTGATCGCCTTAATGCGATCTTCTTCTGCCAGACTGGCGAGAAATTGAGTTAAATCCTGCGTTAATCGCTGCTGCATAGTATTCCCCATTCCTGACGTTTTCCTTTAATCCGTTCGTTATAACGTTGATAATTTTTGGCTTTTGTGGGGCTGAATGATAATGCCCGACACCAATAATCATTGTTGAGCAATACCTTGCAGATACGTCGCCAGGAAGGGACGTCTTTTGAACCAATATCTCCATGCTGCGTCTGAGGGATCTCGATGCCTTTTTTTTGATACCAGTGCAAATAAACAGCAATTTTATTGCGATAATGTTCAGCCGTTTTTTCCGGCATACTGTTAAGCAATAATAAGGCATATTCCTGCCAGTCTAGATGGTCGGGCTTAAGGATCTTCCTGTGACCATAAAATTGATTGTCATGACCTGCGTAAATTCCACCGCTTTTTATGCCACTGACCCGGGCGCACATTGCGGCCCATCGGTCAGGTTCAAGAACATGATATAGCCACAAACCTTGCCGTTGTTCTGGGCCAAAAGGTTCGCAGATTCGCATAAGACGCAGAGGGACGCCAGCCTGGTACATCAGGTTATACAAAGGGTTAGATAGAGACTGGTGTTTAGCATACCAGGTCCAGATATCGGCCACCTTCCAGTCATAAATGGGATAAATATACCAACAATGGCCACCTGGTGCGGCGGTGGTCCACGGTTTATCGTCAGCAAAACGTTGTTTATTTAAGCTGGCAATGGCGACGAAACGATTATAAGACTCGTCGGCACGGATACCGACCATCATTGCGGCTGGGCGATGTTGTGAAAACCATTCGGCAAATTCACGCACGAAATGTTCAAAGCTCATGCCAGATTGATAAAACGAGAAAAATGCGGGATCGGTTATCGCATCTTCTGGCGGTTGACGAACCCATTCAATATCAGGCTGCCAGCACTGCCATTCGGGTTGATATTGGGATAATGAATTTTGCGTTGTTAGCGGTAGTGCCACCCAATAAAACTCTTCGATAACATCGGCATACTGCTCACGTAGCGATTGAACATAGTCAATCGTACAAGAAAACTGAGCTTCCCAGTCGATAAACAGGACGTGTATTTTTTTTCCCATTTTTCTGGCCAGATCTGCGGTCAAATGGAGCATTAAGCCAGAATCTTTACCACCAGAAAAAGAGACGCATACGCGAGGCAGAGTATTAAGTGTCCAGGTGATACGGTCTTGTGCTGCTTCCAGGATATTGAGAGGTAGCGGAATTTTATAAATGGACATCTGAAGACGCTCTCTTAACGTGACCGTGAGAAAAGTGCGATAGTTTCCTGATTATAATATTAATAAATTAAAATGAGGTATCTTATTTTATATTCATATAATAAATCTTTCTGGCGGATATTATCCATACTGGCAGATGTTTAACAAAAGTTATCATTCAAGCGGTCAATAAAACGAGAGAAGCTCAGGTTGTTTAATGATGATTTATTATAGGAAATATAAAGAGTATTAGAAGGTAGATTTTGTTCTAGTTTTATTTGTTTTAATTGAAGGTTTTTTTGATAGTTACGATATAATTCGAAGGGGACAATACCCAGTAAATCGGTTACTGCAATAGTATTGACAATAGTAAACAGTGACGAGCTACGAAATGCTATTTTTCGGTTTGCCAGAATCGCTTCTATTTCCATCTAAAAATCTTCAAGGCCAGGTGCTTTTGATGCCAGGGAGGTGAACTCTTCATCAAGAATTTCTTCGCGGCTACTGTTTTCCGTTATTCTCGGATGGGTTGCGCTACAGATAAGCGTGTTTCGTATCGACTGAAAAGGCATGCAGATCACCGAGCGACTGATGACAGGCATTAATGTGATGACCAGATCTGCTTTGCGATAAGTCAATAAATCTTCGGCGCTTTCTGCTGACATCATAATGTCATGATGTTCAATTTCTACGGCTGTATCTTGTCGTAGACATCCGATCAAAAAGCTACTGTTAGTTGAAGAGATGAGTTGCGGGCCACAAATAATAAATTTTTTCTTCAGTTCTGCTTTATTGACAATGTTGATAGTTTGTTCAAGGTTTTTAAGATTCTTCTCAAGGTGATGATGCAAATTTAACCCTGTTGTTGTTGGTGCAATACCTTTCCCGGAGCGAATAAACAAGGGGTCATTAAATTGTGCGCGTAGACGTTGTAAAGATTGGCTTACCGCAGAAGGTGTTATATATAACGATTCTGCGGCCTTGCTAATGCTAAGATGCTGATATATGCATTCAAAAATGACAAGCAAGTTTAAATCAAATTTTTTTAAGTCGTAAAGATTAGCCATGATGCACTCCATTCATATGCTTGCTCTCATAATATTCATCAAGTCAATGATATGGCTTTATGTATTTTTATATATTATGTTGTTTTACTTAATTTACGATTAAGTTTTTCTAAAATAGCATAGTTGGTATGAGTGGGGTGAACAATACTTGCGATTTTATGGATAACTGAAAAAGAGTGATCTATTCCAATTATCCATAAAATGTATGCTATTTATTTCCCATAATAATATTTAAGGTCTTTTGATCAGGTAATCCGACAGCCTGCTGTAATGTGTTCTCTGGACTCATGTAATAAATCGCAGGTGTGACATTTGCACCCAATTCGTCCATCAACGCCTCATTGGCACTTAGAATCTTCATCTGCTCCGGGCTCACGCTCCCGGAGAGGTTCAGCTTTAACTTGCCGCCTGATGCTTCATACTCTTGCCACGTTTTTGCCGGATCCTTAGACGCAAGGATTGCCGCCGCAGTGGCTGGGCTTTCGGGTTTTATCACGCCAACCAGTAGGGTACGAATTTGTACTTTACCGGCATCAACCCAGGGGCGCGCTTGTTGCCAGAATTGTTTGCAATATGGGCAGAAAGGATCGGCAAAAACATAAACCACGACGGGTGCATCTTTTTTACCGTCAAGTAACCAGCTTGATTGTTCCATGCGCTGCCACATTTCGCGTCCGGCAGGTGCGTAAATCTCTTTTTCAATAAGGGCGTTACTGAGGTTTTCTCCCTTTTCGTTGTACATATAGCCAGAGATGGCATGTTTGCCGTCAGGCGTAAGGTAGATAGTGACTCCCATGTCCTGATATTTCCCCAGATAACCTTTCATGCCACCCGGTGCATCGAACGATCTAATAATCGTAATCCCCTGTTTTTCAATCGCTTTAACGGGCGCAGGAAGCTCTTCGGCGTAAGCTAATCCTGGGAGTAGGGTTAAAAAAATTATCTTTTTTAACATTGCTTTGTCCTTTTCGTTCAGTGCAAATACACAATAAAAGGCTTAACCTATCACTGTCATAGTTAAGACCTTATGTCAGATGATTGCCCTTTGTTTATGAGGGTGTTGTAATCCCTCTCGTCATTGCGATCATCATTGCAACACCGCAGCCTGTTGAACAGGCGCTGAAGATACCAAAGGGTAGTTCAGGTTATGCGGTCACCTGGAAAGGGGACCCTTTTTACTTTTTATCGCCGCTGGCGGTGCAAAGTTCACAAAGTTGTCTTACGAAGGTTGTAAGGTAAAACTTATCGATTTGATAATGGAAACGCATTAGCCGAATCGGCAAAAATTGGTTACCTTACATCACATCGAAAACACGGAGGAAGTATAGATGTCCTTGATTAACACCAAAATTAAACCTTTTAAAAACCAGGCATTCAAAAACGGCGAATTCATTGAAATCACCGAAAAAGATACCGAAGGCCGCTGGAGCGTCTTCTTCTTCTACCCGGCTGACTTTACTTTCGTATGCCCGACCGAACTGGGCGACGTTGCTGACCACTACGAAGAACTGCAGAAACTGGGCGTAGACGTATACGCAGTATCTACCGATACTCACTTCACCCACAAAGCATGGCACAGCAGCTCTGAAACCATCGCTAAAATCAAATATGCGATGATCGGCGACCCGACTGGCGCCCTGACCCGTAACTTCGACAACATGCGTGAAGACGAAGGTCTGGCTGACCGTGCTACCTTCGTTGTTGACCCGCAGGGTATCATCCAGGCTATCGAAGTTACCGCTGAAGGCATTGGCCGTGACGCGTCTGACCTGCTGCGTAAAATCAAAGCAGCACAGTACGTGGCTTCTCACCCAGGTGAAGTTTGCCCGGCTAAATGGAAAGAAGGTGAAGCAACTCTGGCTCCGTCCCTGGACCTGGTTGGTAAAATCTAAATTTCCTTCGTCTTTCACGCCATAGCGGCGTTGGCGTCGCCCGCTCACCCCGGTCACTTACTTGTGTAAGCTTCCGGGGATTCACAGGCTAGCCGCCTTGCTCTGGCGTGAAATACTTCGGAAATTCACCTAATTCTTCGGGTGCTGCGGCACCCGATTTTCTTCTCTACACCATGATGCAAGCTGCATCCAGGTAGCCGATGAGGCCGCTTGCATGATGATGTTTAAAGCCCAGGAGATAAACATGCTCGACACAAATATGAAAACTCAACTCAAGGCTTACCTTGAGAAATTGACAAAGCCTGTTGAGTTAATTGCCACGCTGGATGACAGCGCAAAATCGGCAGAAATCAAGGAACTGTTGGCTGAAATCGCTGAACTGTCAGACAAAGTCACCTTTAAAGAAGATAACAGCTTGCCGGTGCGTAAGCCGTCATTTCTGATCACTAATCCAGGTTCCAACCAGGGGCCGCGCTTTGCAGGTTCCCCGCTGGGTCACGAGTTTACCTCGCTGGTACTGGCGCTGTTGTGGACCGGCGGTCATCCGTCGAAAGAAGCACAATCTTTGCTGGAGCAGATTCGCCATATCGACGGTGATTTTGAATTTGAAACTTATTATTCGCTCTCCTGCCATAATTGCCCGGACGTGGTGCAGGCGCTGAACCTGATGAGCGTACTGAACCCGCGCATTAAGCACACGGCGATTGATGGCGGTACGTTCCAGAACGAAATTACCGATCGCAACGTGATGGGCGTTCCGGCTGTGTTCGTGAATGGTAAAGAGTTTGGTCAGGGTCGTATGACTATTTCCGAAATCGTTGCCAAAATCGATACGGGTGCGGAAAAACGTGCGGCAGAAGAACTGAACAAACGTGATGCTTATGACGTATTAATCGTCGGTTCCGGCCCGGCAGGTGCAGCGGCGGCCATTTATTCCGCACGTAAAGGCATTCGTACCGGTCTGATGGGCGAACGTTTTGGCGGTCAGATCCTCGATACCGTCGATATCGAAAACTACATCTCCGTACCGAAAACCGAAGGCCAGAAACTGGCTGGTGCGCTGAAAGTTCACGTTGATGAATACGATGTTGATGTAATCGACAGCCAGAGCGCGAGCAAACTGATTCCTGCGGCGGTTGAAGGCGGTCTGCATCAGATTGAAACGGCCTCCGGTGCGGTGCTGAAAGCACGCAGCATTATCGTGGCGACCGGCGCGAAATGGCGCAACATGAATGTACCAGGTGAAGATCAGTATCGCACTAAGGGCGTAACCTACTGCCCGCACTGCGATGGCCCGCTGTTTAAAGGCAAACGTGTGGCGGTGATTGGCGGCGGTAACTCCGGTGTGGAAGCGGCAATCGACCTGGCAGGTATTGTTGAACACGTAACCCTGCTTGAGTTTGCTCCGGAAATGAAGGCAGACCAGGTATTGCAGGACAAACTGCGCAGCCTGAAAAACGTCGATATCATTCTGAACGCGCAAACCACTGAAGTAAAAGGCGACGGCAGCAAAGTGACCGGCCTTGAATATCGCGACCGTGTTAGCGGCGATATTCACAACATCGAACTGGCCGGTATTTTCGTCCAGATCGGTCTGCTGCCGAACACTAACTGGCTGGAAGGCGCAGTAGAACGTAACCGCATGGGTGAAATCATCATCGATGCGAAATGCGAAACCAACGTTAAAGGTGTGTTTGCTGCTGGTGACTGTACGACTGTTCCGTACAAGCAGATCATCATCGCCACTGGCGAAGGTGCCAAAGCCTCTCTGAGCGCCTTTGACTACCTGATTCGCACCAAAACTGCATAAGAAGAAGTAAGATTCACCTGCTATTGTTTAGCCGCCGGGGTCAAATCTGGCGGCTTTTTTTCGTTATAAAAAACCTGCCGGGATTGCTCCGGGCAGGGCATCATAAATACGTTAATCTGTTAACGAACGACTAATACAGGCAGGTTGGTGTGGCGGATCACACTGGAAGCATTAGATCCTAACAGATGAGTTGAAATTGATGGATTACGTGAACCGATAACCACGACATCTGCATTCAGTTCTTTGGCTAACTCGTTCACCTCATCTCGCACGCTACCAAAACGTACATGAGTTTTGATACGGGAGGGATCAATATTGAAATGACCAACCATTGTCTGCAGGCGTTCTTCCGCCTCATGTTGCAAATGCTCTTCGAAACGACGCACATCGGCAGCAAAACGGTGCAGACTAAGGCTTGCGGCGCCAGGTAATACATGGAGTAAATGAATTACACCATCATCCTGGGCGAGAAATTCAGCATGACGAACGGCTTTGTCGCTTAATTCCATTTCAAATACGTCTACCGGCATAATGATTGTTTTGTACATAAGCATTCTCTCCTTGCTGTTGCATGAATACATAACATCACATTATTGATTGCAGTTCTGTGATTTGCGACGTTGATTTTATATCTATTAAGTATTGATTGGTAAAATATATTCACATAAACACTACCAGTGTTGCTCAAGGTATAGCACCGCGACAACAAGTATTGCCGCGATGAAAATATAAAATACTGTAATACCAAGAGCTTCACTCATAATGGAGTCCGCAGGTTGATAACCAGTTCAGATTAGAACGTAGCGGGGAAGAGCAAAATGATAAGTCTGGTTGATATTTGAACAGAAAGAGGATGCGGATGCATCCTCTGGGCAAAGCGAGTAAACGCTTGTGCAGATGGGATTAAAGCAGGTAGTCGCCAGCGGCTTCAGGCTGGTATTCGAGTTCCAGCACTTCAAGGTGGGTTGCGGTGCCGCCCGGAAGTTCCCAGTGAATGGTATCGCCAACGCGAAGTCCCAGCAGTGCGGCACCCACCGGAGCCATCACGGAAAGCTGAGTATTGCTGTCGGTCATTTTGGCCGGATACACCAGTGTGCGTACACGCACTTCGCCATCGCTAAGATTGCGGAATTTTACCCGGCTGTTCATCGTCACCACGTCGTGTGGCATCTCTTCTGGCCGACACATTTGGGCGCGATCCAACTCTGCGTTTAACGCGTCGGCGATTGGCAAACCGGCATAGGCGGGTTGCTCCAGCAGAATATCGATGCGTTCGGCATCCAGGTCGTTAATGATGATAGTTGGTCTGGACATTTTTACTCCATGTCGTCGGTACTGCGAGTGTCGCAGATAAACATACCCAAAAGAAAACCCTCACCGTCAGGCGGCGAGGGTTTAACTCATATGATGATACTGACTGTTGCTCACTCTTTGAAGTGATATACGTCACATTCAGGTAATTCCTCAATGCAGCGCATTATGTATATATATTAATCATCATGTTTTACGTAAAACGCGCGACGACGTTTTACAGATCAGATGATTAATAACCCACTTTATCAATCACAAAGGCTTTGCCACAGTTGCCAGGGTGTGGTTGTGGTAAGAATGAGTTTGCTGAGAGCGGTGCGTTGATGGCGTCAGCTTTTATCGAAATCTGGATTTCAGTCAAATACGCCGGGTTACCCTGGCACGTTAACTTGACCGCTTTGACGTTCTCTTTCCCCCAGCTTTTGGCAAAGGCCGCGTCAAAGTCACTGCGGCTTACGGTTTTACCGTAGTTATCCGCAAGGAATTTTCCGGCTGTGCTCTCTTTAATTTCTTGATTCAGACGCACCATCGTGCCGAAATAAGCGTCCGGGTCAAAACCAAAACAGGCACCATGTTTCGCATATTCGTAACGTTCCAGACAGGAGCGTCCGCCAGCCCCTGGCATAACTTCACTCAGTTTAGCTGCGGTTTCCAGCGATAACCCGGTTTCCGGTGATGAACACATCCGGCTGGCGCGAGCTTCCGGCAAGTTCGGGATTGGACGAGTGGCGCATCCGAAGCGCATCCAGCGGCGTTCATCAACGCCACGCGCTGCGACTGATTTTGGCAACCCCGGCCACAGGCCATGTACGGTCAGAAAATCAGCTTTGTTGGTCGTTTCGGTTTGCAGGCGACATTCATCTCGTTCGTTACGATTTCGATCGTGTTGACTCTGGCAAAATCCTGTTTGCCAGGAGAGAGCCAGGACATAGCGGTCAAAATCGCCATACTGTTTTGCCTGCAACGCAGCGGCGTTGACAGAAGATAAGGAGAGCAGAGAAGCCGTCAGTAAAGCGGCGTTACGCCAGAATGCTTTCATAATGGGTGTGAAACTCATACATACACTGAATACTATCTATTAAATCATAAAAAAGCCCGCCAGGTGGGGTTACCTGGCGGGCGTGATGATTTATTCAGCGTTTGACGAACGTATTAGTTCCACATGGCGAGAATCGGCCAGCCTACCAGAAGCAGCATGGCAATATAAATTACCCCGAAGATAGCGCCAAGACGCCAATAATCTTTCGATTTCACATAGCCACAGCCGTAAATAATCACCCCAGGACCGGTTGCATACGGCGTCAGACAGCCCATGATACCGATAGACAGCACCAGCAGGATACACAGTTGTTCCATTGGTACGCCCGGAATCCCTTTACCGACGGCCAGAATGACTGGCAGCATAGTTGCGGTATGCGCAGACAGGCTGGCAAACAGGTAGTGTGCAAAGTAGAAGACCAGAACCAGTACAATCACTGTTGCGTGTGGTGAGAAACCTTCCAGGTGCGTACTCATGGTGCTGGCGAACCAGTCGATAAAGCCAGAACGGGTCAGGCCATTAGCCATGACAACCAGCGTTGCCAGGTTAACCAGCGTGTTCCATGCGCTGTTATAGCGGGTAATGTCTTTCCACGGCACAACGTGCAGCGCCAGCATCAGCGAAACTGCCAGCAGGCCAACCGCAGTGGCGTTAATCACTTCGCTGCCAAATACCCACAAACCTAAGCTGAGCAGTACCAGGCCAATCAGCGTCCATTCTCTGCGTGTTAGCGCACCCATGGTTTTTAGTTCATCACCCGCCCAGGTTGCCACTTCTTCACTGTGTGTGATTTCCGGTTTGTACAGCACGTAGGAAAGCCACGGTGCAATGATAAGTAAGATAACCCCAACAGGCAGGAAGCAGAGGAACCACTGCAACCAGCTAATCTGGATACCGGCAATTTTGCTGACGAACTCCAGACCCAGCACGTTCGGTGCCGCACCGGTGACAAACATGGAGGAACTCAGACTGGTACTGATGACCATCATCCACATTAAATAGCCGCCAATACGACGCGCGGACGGATCGTTCGGGAATGATTTAAACAGCGGCGGCAGGTTTTTAATGACCGGGAAAACCGTACCCCCGGTACGTGCGGTGTTAGACGGTGTAAACGGAGCCAGCAGAATGTCGATAATGACAATTGCATAACCCAACGTCAGCGTGCGTTTACCCATGAATTTCACCAGGAAAAGGGCAATACGACGGCCTAATCCGGAAACTTCATACCCTAAGGCAAAGATAAATGCGCCAAATACCAGCCAGACAGTGGTACTGGAAAAACCAGCCAGTCCCCATTTCAGCGCCTGTTTTTGGGCATTAAAAGCGGGGTCAGCTAATTCTTTGGCGTCAAAGAGCAGGTAATTACTGCCAATAACGCAAATAGTCACTGCAATAAAACTGATCGCCGTTGCCGGAATTGGCTCGAGGATCATGCCGACAATCATTGCCACAAACACGGCGAAGTAATGCCATGCCTGCGGCGGCATACCGTCGGGTACAGGGATAAGAAACATGACGCCCATCACCACCAGTGGGGCCAATAATTTCCATATCTTATCTTTTGCTAAAGACATACGGGTTCTCCGAAAATTAATATTTCCAAATTTATCAAGTGCTTAAATTATTAAATCTGTGCTAAAAACCAGGTAAGGATCAGCAGGTCGGCGCTGCCGCCTGGACTGAGATTTCGTTCGATACACTCCCTGTCGAACTGCCGGAGATAATCGAGATCGGCGGGGGTTCGGATGCCCCCTTTTTGCAATAATGTTTGCGCCTGGCGCTGTAGCCAGCGCAGGCCCCCCTCGCCACCGCGCGATGCGACGTTGGTATCGCCGTTGATCGCCATCAGTAGCAATAAGGTATCGAGCAATGCCAGTTCAGGATCCAGCCCCTGATCCAGCAGAGTGAGGTAATGCGGGAGGGCGCGGTTGATAACCAGCGGGTAGCCCGCTTCGGCTTCACCGCGCGCACCGGTAAGACCAAGTTGCTGATATAACCGTTGGCCTGCCGTTAGTTGTGGATTATTGGTGCGCAGTTCGCGATCGGTTAGACCACGGCAGAAACTGGCTGCCGTCGCACAAACGGTTTTGGGCATTACCGGCTGGTTGAGCTGAAGCAAACGACCAATTGCCGCACACATCAGCCCTAAAGAAAAAATACTGCCTTTATGGGTGTTTACACCAGCGGTAGCGCGGAACATATCGCCTTCGCAGGCCATACCAATTGGGCGTAATCCGCTGAGTACCGATTCTGGTGCCATTTCTGCACTACAGGCACCAAATTCAATGAAACGTGGTAGCCAGCCCTGAATCGCCAGCGCGCTACGGTGGAAATCTTCCAGCGACATATCTTTGTGCGCACCGCAGTTAATGCGATCCACGAGACCGGGTTTCGGTGACAGATTGACTTCAGTCAGCATGGCGCGCCAGCCCAGCAGGGCGTAGTCATTGATTAATGACGTCGCAAGCTTTGTGGTTTTAGTTGACGTTGCAGGCATCGACATCGTTCAGCAGCGCCTCCATACGGTTGAGTAAATCGGTCAGTTGGTGGGTTTTCCCACGCGCACAAACTGCCGCACTTTGCTCGCACAACAGGCAGCGGCGAGGCGGCAGTGAATAATTGCGGCGGGAGAGAATTTCGCCTTCGGGCGTCAGGACATCGATATCCCACAAACGTCCAAGAGCATGACTATGTTCAAGCTCAATGGTGGCGAGCTTGAGGTCGCGAGCCGGTGCGGCAATGCTCAACATGCCCTCCGGCCCGCTGGCGGAAACCAGTGCAGCCTGCTCCTGAATTTGCCAGCCCTGTTTTGCGGCTAAAGCACGCAGGGCAGTCACGCCATGATTAAAAATCCGGCGTGTGACCTCGCTGTCTTTAATCGGCCCAGGCGCAACCACGGTAAAGGAGACCAGTGGAACAGGATGGCGCTTGAGCCAGGCGTGTTGCCGTGCTTGCCTTTCATCCCGGCTGATGAGCAACTCGGGAATCGAAACCGCATGGTGGCTGGCGAGTTCAGGGAGCAGGTGCATGGCTTATTCCTTCACCTGATGTACAACATCAATCACTGAGCCATCGCGGTAACGCACGACGGCAACGACGCGGTCGGTGAATTCAATCGGCTGTGGTTCACCGGTCAACAGACGCGCACGTTCGCGCAGCCACTCAATGGAAACCACTTTAATGCCCGCTTCCTGCAGACGTTCTGCCAGTTCAGGACGTGCCGGGTTAACAGCGATACCGTGGTCGGTAACCAGGATATCGACGCTGGAACCCGGGGTGATGCAGGTCAG
Source organism: Escherichia sp. MR (assembly GCF_005280595.1). NCBI lineage: Bacteria > Pseudomonadati > Pseudomonadota > Gammaproteobacteria > Enterobacterales > Enterobacteriaceae > Escherichia > Escherichia sp. MR. Next base: position 28,493 of record NZ_SZVK01000016.1, read on the forward strand.
CACGTTATCCACCAGAGTCGGAATACGACCGCGTACCAGCGGTGCGACGATGATGGAAAGGGCGGATGCAATCGCGGTATCGCAGTGACCGCCGGAAGCGCCACGCAGTACGCCGTCAGAGCCAGTCAGCACGTTGACGTTGAACTGGGTGTCAATTTCCAGCGCGCTCAGTACCACCACGTCGAGACGATCAACCGATGCACCTTTCGAACCCCAGTTGGCGTACTGGTTGGCGCTGATTTCGATATGATTCGGGTTACGAGCCAGCGATTGCGCAGCGTGGCTGTCAAAGCTCTGCACATCCAGCAGTTTGCGGATCAGCCCTTTTTCGTGCAGATCAACCATCGTTGCGGTAATGCCGCCGAGGGCGAAGTCGGCGCGAATATCGCGGCTACGCATTTTGTCTTCCAGAAAACGGGTTACCGCAAGCGAAGCGCCGCCGGTGCCTGTCTGCATGGAAAAACCTTCTTTGAAGTAGCCAGAGTTGACAATCACATCTGCTGCGCTGCGGGCAATCAGCAGTTCGCGCGGGTTAGTGGTCATACGGGTCGCGCCTGCGCCGATTTTTGCGGCATCGCCAACGCGATCAACTTTGACGATCAGATCAACCTGATCCTGTTCAATACTGGCCGGGTTATGCGGATAAGGCAGCAGTTCCTCGGTGAGCATGACTACTTGTTTCGCATTGTCGGCATCGACCATCGCATAGCCGAGGGAGCCGCAGCAGGCTTTACCGGTGTAACCGTTGGCATTACCGAATTCATCACAGGACGGGACGCCGAGAAAAGCAACGTCGATATTCAGTTCACCGCTCTGTACCAGATGTACACGACCGCCGTGAGAGTGGATTTGTACCGGTTCAGCCAGCAGGCCACGGGAGATTTCTTCCGCCAGTGGGCCGCGCAGACCAGAGGTATAAATGCGGGTGACCACACCCTGACGAATATGTTCTACCAGCGGTGCATGGCAGTCGCTCAAAGAGCTGGACGCCAGTGTCAGGTTTTTAAAGCCCATCTTCGCGATGACGTCCATCACCATATTGACGGTCAGGTCACCGCCACGGAAAGCGTGGTGGAAGGAGACGGTCATGCCGTCCTTTAAACCAGAACGACGAATAGCGTCTTCCAGGTTGGCGCACAGTTTGCGATCGCGCGCTTTTTCAGCCTGGTAGGTTTGCTTTGGCGAGTTCTGGAAAGCGGCAAGATCGCATTCAGCGCGACGATTCCAGGCCGCTACCCGTTCTTGTCGTTGAGATTGTTCAATTTTCTGCGTCATTTTGATTGCCTTATTCTTCGCGGATGCCGGAAAGTTCTGCGCGGGAGAGCACCAGACGGGCACGATCGATAACCGGACCGTCAACCATCTTGCCGTTCAGGGAAACCACACCGCGGCCTTCGCGAGCGGCGGCTTCAGCGGCTTCTACGACGCGGCGTGCGTGATCCACTTCTTTCTGGGTTGGTGCGTAGAGGTTGTGGAGCAGATCAATCTGACGCGGGTTGATCAGCGATTTGCCGTCAAAGCCCAGCTGTTTGATGTGTGCGGCTTCTTGCAGGAATCCGGCTTCGTTGTTGGCGTCGGAATAGACGGTATCGAACGCCTGGATACCGGCAGAGCGCGCGGCTTGCAAAATGGAGCAGCGAGCGAACAGCAGTTCTGTACCTTCCGGTGAGCGTTCAGTGCGCAGGTTACGCACGTAGTCTTCCGCGCCCAGCGCGATACCGATTAAACGTTCAGATGCGTGCGCGATTTCTACCGCGCGGGTAATACCCAGCGGAGATTCAATTGCCGCCAGCAAACCGGTGCTGCCCGGTTCGCGTCCGCAGGCTTTTTCAATACGCAGGATCTCTTTTTCGATATCCAGCACATCCTGAGCGGTATCAGTTTTCGGCAGACGCACAACGTCTGCACCACCGCGAACGACAGCTTCCAGGTCGTTAACACCCCATTCGGAATCCAGCGCGTTTACACGCACAATGGTTTCAATGTCGCGATACAGAGGATGTTGCAGTGCGTGGTAGACCATGCGGCGAGCGGTGTCTTTTTCACGCAGCGCCACGGAGTCTTCGAGGTCAAACATCAAGGCATCAGCCGGGTAGATGAAAGAGTTGCTGACCATCGCGGCATTAGCGCCAGGCACAAACAACATGCTGCGGCGGGTGCGGGTTTTACGTTGTTGCAGCGAAGCGGAAATCATTGGCAATCCTCCCATGGCAGAGCCGGGATACCGCTGGCGCGCGCCAGCAGGGCTTCCAGTCGTGCACGTAAAATGCAATCCAGTGCGCCTTTGTCATCGACATTCAGCTGTACGCCGCGCACGTTATAGCGGGCGAGAACGTCCAGGATGGTGGTGCGAATCGCATCACCAAACTGTTTCTCAACGCTGCTGTTGATTTGCAGGTCGATATCCTGCGTATCGAGCGGGGCGATGCGTATCATCACATCCCCAGACTCAAGGGTGCCTGCAACGGCGGGCTGGTTTATTTTCATTTTTCACCTGTTTCTCATGCGGGGGTCTTTTGACGAGCTGCCGCGTCCTGACGGGAGTGTTCAAGCAGATTCTGCAAGTAATGCAGCGTGGCTGCCGGAACCAGCGGCGCGATAGCCGTTAGATCGTTTTTCACCAGCAGTTGGCGTACCCGGGAAGCGGATATCGGCATCTCCTGGTAACGCAGCCGCTCAATTTCAACCAGTTCAATGGGCGGTGCGGAGATAGTCGGTGTTTCCAGCCAGTAGCGCATATCCTGGTTGTACTGGGCGGTCACGCGGCAATAAGGTTCAGTACCGACAAAGCGATGGGTAACGCCCAATGCTGGAGCGAGGTACTGACGGAAAATCTTCAGATCAATTTCGGTGTAGCAATGGTTAATGACGCTCTGTTCTTTAATGAAGTAGCAGGGGAACGTGGCGCGGGAGATGATGTATTCGGAGCCGCGATGCACGGTCAGGCGCGGAATATCGGCGGTGCCTTTCAACACCAGATCCAGCCGGTCTTCATAGGGAAAGCGCGAAGAATCTTCTTTGACTAAAAACAGATGCAGCCAGTCACACTGTGCCGCTGCCTGTTGAATCAGATAACGGTGACCGTTAGTAAAGGGATTGGCGTTCATCACAATGCAGCCAATTTTGTTCCCTTCATGACGAAATTTTTTTAGTGACTCGGCATAGCGTTTCAGACGTGTGGCACTGTTTTCCATCAACACCATCACGCCTGGTACGCTGGTCAGCGTGTAAAAACCGCACTGGCGGAACAGCGCCTCGTATTCGGTTTTGGTATAAATAAACAGATGCGTGCTGTGCCGTTCATAGGCGAGGTTTATCAGTTCGGTGGCTAATGTCAGCGCCAGTCCTTCACCGCGAACAGATTCGCTGATAGCGACGCACTTAATAATATTTCCGGCGATTCCACCGCAAGCGATAAGCTTTTCATTGCGGGTTACGGTAATAAATACTTCGACTGTTGTGTCAACGCTCAAATCATTGTCATGCAGAAATTGGGCAATTTCTGCCATTTTTTTATTTTCTGAACGTTTTACCCGGGTGAAAATATCATTGCCGAACATAATAAGTCATATCCTGAAGGTATGTGTTGTTATCAATTTGCAATGAATGTTAGTCAGTGTTGCAAACTGATAACCTTTTATTTTCAGTTGGGAGAAAGGGCAGCGAGCGAGGTATATCTGTTTCTCCTTTTGCCATACATCCTAAGGAGTATTGCGGCGTGAAATTTTGATTTATTTCACATAGAGTTAGTGGTTTTTTATTTATTTAATGGTTTTAAGTTTTTTAATTAATGTAATTGCGGATTGGTGCGTGGTTTTAAGTTATTTAATTGATTTAATGAATGAATTTTGCCACGATCATATTTGATTTTTATATATCGAGATTCAACATTTTAATTACATTCACCAAAAGACAGGGTTTACCCCGCAAGGAAAACAATGTTGCAGTTTAATGAGAATAAACAGTTTGCTTTTTTCGAACGACTGGCATTTCCGTTGCGTATCTTCCTGCTGATTCTGGTGTTCTCAATATTTGTCATCGCAGCACTGGCGCAATATTTTACGGCCAGTTTTGAGGACTATTTAACGCTTCATGTGCGCGATATGGCAATGAATCAGGCGAAAATTATTGCCTCCAATGACAGCATCATCACGGCGGTTAAAGCGCGTAATTACAAACGGCTGGCGACCATTGCCGATAAATTACAAAGAGATACTGATTTTGACTATGTGGTGATAGGTGACCGCAACTCGATCCGCCTTTACCATCCTAATCCCGAGAAAATTGGTTATCCTATGCAATTCACCAAACCCGGCGCGCTGGAGAAAGGGGAGAGCTACTTCATCACGGGTAAAGGGTCGATAGGTATGGCGATGCGTGCCAAAACACCGATCTTTGATGATGATGGCAAAGTCATCGGCGTGGTGTCGGTGGGTTATCTGGTCAGTAAAATCGATAGTTGGCGCGCCGAATTTTTATTACCAATGGCCGGCGTATTTGTCGTGCTACTGGGTATTCTGATGCTGTTGTCGTGGTTCTTAGCCGCACATATCCGCCGCCAGATGATGGGGATGGAACCGAAGCAAATTGCGCGGGTTGTTCGTCAGCAAGAGGCGCTGTTTAGTTCGGTTTATGAAGGGCTGATTGCAGTGGATCCGCACGGTGACATAACCGCCATCAACCGTAACGCAAGAAAAATGCTGGGGCTGAGTTCCCCTGGGCGGCAGTGGCTGGGCAAACCCATTGCAGAGGTGGTCAGACCCGCCGATTTCTTCACCGAGCAGATTGATGAAAAACGCCAGGATGTGGTGACAAATTTTAACGGCCTGAGCGTCATTGCTAATCGGGAGGCTATTCGTTCTGGTGACGATTTGCTGGGGGCAATTATCAGCTTTCGTAGTAAAGACGAAATTTCCACCCTCAATGCACAACTGACGCAAATTAAACAATATGTCGAAAGCCTGCGCACATTGCGTCATGAACATCTCAATTGGATGTCTACGCTCAATGGTCTGTTGCAGATGAAAGAGTATGATCGCGTGCTGGCGATGGTTCAGGGGGAGTCCCAGGCTCAGCAACAGCTTATTGACAGTCTGCGCGAAGCCTTTGCCGATCGCCAGGTGGCGGGGCTGTTGTTTGGTAAAGTACAGCGCGCCCGCGAACTGGGGCTAAAAATGACAATCGTCCCCGGCAGCCAGCTTTCTCAACTGCCGCCAGGGCTGGACAGCACTGAGTTTGCGGCGATTGTGGGCAACTTACTCGATAACGCTTTCGAAGCCAGTTTGCGCAGCGATGAAGGGAATAAGATAGTCGAGTTATATTTGAGTGATGAAGGCGATGATGTGGTGATAGAAGTCGCCGATCAGGGTTGCGGTGTCCCAGAGGCTCTGCGCGACAAAATATTTGAGCAGGGCGTCAGTACGCGTGCTGATGAACCCGGTGAGCATGGCATTGGGTTGTATCTTATTGCCAGCTATGTAACGCGCTGCGGTGGAGTTATCACTCTTGAAGAGAATGACCCCTGCGGTACTTTATTTTCAATCTATATTCCGAAAGTGAAACCTAATGACAGCTCCATTAACTCTATTGATCGTTGAGGACGAAACGCCGCTGGCAGAGATGCATGCGGAATATATTCGTCATATTCCCGGATTCAGTCAGATATTGCTGGCGGGAAACCTGGCGCAGGCCCGAATGATGATCGAGCGTTTTAAGCCGGGGCTTATCCTGCTGGATAACTATCTCCCTGACGGTAGAGGTATTAATTTACTGCATGAACTAGTGCAGGCGCATTATCACGGTGACGTGGTGTTTACTACTGCTGCCAGCGATATGGAAACGGTATCTGAAGCAGTACGCTGTGGTGTGTTTGATTATCTGATCAAGCCAATTGCTTATGAGCGTCTGGGACAGACATTGACCCGTTTTCGCCAGCGTAAACATATGCTGGAAAGTATTGATAGTGCCAGTCAGAAGCAAATTGATGAGATGTTTAACGCTTATGCGCGTGGCGAACCGAAGGACGATCTTCCGACTGGTATTGATGCGTTGACACTTAACGCAGTGCGGAAACTTTTCAAAGAGCCAGGTGTGCAACATACGGCGGAGACGGTAGCGCAGGCATTGACCATCAGTCGCACTACCGCCAGACGTTATCTTGAATATTGCGCCAGCCGCCATCTTGTTATTGCTGAAATTGTTCACGGTAAAGTTGGCAGGCCGCAGCGCATTTACCACAGTGGCTGAAGAGAGTGCCGGAGGAAGCATACCTCCGGCAAGGAGAATTATTTACCTGTAACTGCGGCGGCTGTTCCGGGTACAATCAACTCTGTAGCCACGATTACAATCACCAGCCCAACAAGCACCGGCACCGAGGTGCGTTTAACCACTTCAAAAGGCGAAATTTTTGCCATCCCGGCAACCGCAACCACAACGCCAGAGACAGGCGAAATCGTGCGACCCAGGTTTGACGCCTGTAGCATTGGAATAGTCAGGTATGCCGGGTTAATGCCTGAAGAGTGCGCCAGTTTCGGGATCATCTCAACGAATGCATAGAATGGCGCATTGCCGGAACCCGTAGTCACCGCCGCCAGCATCGTCAGGATAACCAACACCAGCATGAGGATAATGCTCGCTGAACCAAACGAGGTAGCGATTGAGATCAGGCTCTGGATAAAACCGATGGTGCTAAGTCCCTGGGCAAATACCCCCGCAGCAACTAATAGCATTACCACGTTAGCGAAGGCATCAGCCATGCCGCGATAAGCCACTTCGAGGCCAGAAAAGACTTTTTGTGTATTAAAGCTGCGAATAAATTCCAGAACGGAGGCAATCAGCATACATATCACCAGAATGGTGATGATGTGCAATTGCGGACCCCATTTGCCGTCAAAAAATAGCACGCCAATGATCGGTGTGAACGGCAGAATGGCGTAAAACGCGGGGGCGGTGGTAGTGATTTCGCTGACATCTAACATTTCATGAGAGATGTGCTCTTTTTTATCCAGATAACGCTGCCAGAAAAAATGGGCTATCGCCATGCCGATAATTGCGGTAATTGAGATAGGCAGCGTCGTTTTGAAGGCGAAGTCAATTAACGGCATTTCGGAAGCCTGCGCCGCCAGCACCACATCACCAGAAGTTGGTGCGAGAATAATTGCCGCCGGTGAGGCGCAAATGGCAGCAGCCGCGCCGCGACTAATACCCACGTTCACCATGACCGGGAACAACGTTGCCATCAGTAAAACGCCCAGGCCCGTTGCGGAGGAAACTGCCAGTGACATCAGGCAGGCAACAAAATAGGCGGCAATCATCAGCAGGTAAGGGGAGTTTATGTACTGCAGCGGTTTTGACGCCAGCTTGACGACCATATCGTTCGCGCCGATATGGGTCATATAAGCGGCAAAACCACACAGCATCATGATCATCATGCCAAGGTCGCCACCGCGACTCATCAGCAATATTTTAATGTATTCAACGATATCCGTGGCACTATAGCCCGTTGAAGTCTGGCTGGCAGGTAAAACTTTGTGCCCCATAATGGCACTGATAATCAGCAATAACAGACCACCTGCAAATAATACCCCGGTGGCGGAATACCCTTTAATGATGTAGCGAGCTACACCCACAATAACCATAACTCCAATAAGGAGCTCAATGAATGTCAGCATAATTTTTCCTGTTCCAGACTCCAAGGTAAATAATAACAAATTCCTAAGACTAAAGAAAAAATATGCCGAATAAATGGGTGGCGAATGCTGATTAAAATCAAGAAAAGCTACCATTAATACATTGATGTTTTTGTTTTTTATACCTGAATAACAAAATGCGTTTTTATGACCGGTATTTATCAATGTGATTATGTATGCTAATTGATAAGTAATTGATGCAGTTTTGTTAATCGCTTGATGGGAGAACCTTTTCTTACTTAAAAAATGATTTTCTGTATACGCGTGATGAGAGTGTAGGAGATGTTTATTTGCTGACTTATTATTTCATCTAGTTAAAAAATAAGGTTTTTTTCTGTTGTAGATTGCGAACCGTGCTGGGATGAATTTTGTGATTAAGCAGCTATATGAAAGAAAAATACAACTTAAGTCTCCGGAATAATTTGATGATATTTTCTTGTATAACGCTATTAAATATTAAGTTTGTTCTTTAGGTTGAAGTAATTAAGGTTTGTTTATTTTAGTTTAGCTATGCTGACAGTGGATTTCTGATAAATATTTTATGGCCACTAATGGGCGCAAGTAAATGTATTGCCGTAATTCCCCTTGTTTTCATTGAGCGAATCCGTGTTGACTAAGTTTCTGCTGGTACGGATCTATGGATTACTACATTTAGATAGAATCTCGGTAAAACCTGGCATTCACTTTTCGCTTATAACAAAGAAAAAACGATCGCTATAACGAAAAATCGTGGGGCAGCGGTTTGGGTCAGTTGCGTTGGGATGAGAAAAGTAACGGGTACGGTTTGTACGTAACGACGCGTGATAACGGGAACGACATACCTGTCCCGGTGTACTGCCATTGGTTTGTGTGGGCTATGAGCTGGCTACTTTTCAGATGACCTATATTCCTGGCACCTACAACAATGGCAATGTTTACTTTGCCTGGATGCGGTTTCAGTTTTAGACAAGTTATGTTTTTACAAAACCTTTAAAAATCATAGCGTAAGGCAAGTATCACCAAAAATAACGCGACTTTTATCACTTTTTAGCAAAGTTGCACTGGACAAAGCGTACCACAATTGGTGTACTGGTAACCGACACAGCATTTGTGTCTATTTTTCATGTAAAGGTAATTTTGATGTCTAAGATTAAAGGTAACGTTAAGTGGTTTAATGAGTCCAAAGGATTCGGTTTCATTACTCCGGAAGACGGCAGCAAAGATGTGTTCGTACACTTCTCTGCAATCCAGACTAATGGTTTTAAAACTCTTGCTGAAGGTCAGCGCGTAGAGTTCGAAATCACTAACGGTGCCAAAGGCCCTTCTGCTGCAAACGTAATCGCTCTGTAAGATACGTCAGCAAGAATTCAAAACCCGCTTAATCAGCGGGTTTTTTTTGGTCTTTAGTGTGCGGTTGATGCTGAAAACAACCAGAAAGCCAGTGCAGTCATGGCAAAAGAACCTAACAGGTTTACGAAGACGTTCAGTAATGCCCAACCAAAACGCCCTTCCTGCAACAAAAACACCACTTCGGCTGAAAATGTTGAGAAGGTTGTCAACCCGCCACAAAATCCGGTGGTGATTAATACTTTCCACACTGGATCAATGTTTGTCATCCGACTGAACCAGGCAAATCCCATACCTATGATGAATGCGCCGATCAGGTTTGCTGCCAATGTTCCCAAAGGAATCGCCTGATGCAGCGGGTTAAATCGCATACTTAACAGCCATCTCGCCACGCTTCCCGTACCACCGCCAATAAAAACTGCTAAAAGGAGTTGTAACACTGCAAAATCCTGCTATTTGATTTGTATGAGTGATAAGTGTAACGCCGAATAATCATCGTTGGCGAATTTTACGACTTTGGCAGGAGGTGGTAATGCTGGTTGCCGCAGGACAATTTGCTGTTACATCCGTGTGGGAAAAGAACGCTGAAATTTGCGCCTCGTTGATGGCGCAGGCGGCGGAAAACGACGTCTCATTGTTTGTCCTGCCGGAAGCCTTGCTGGCGCGGGACGATCATGATCCGGATCTATCTGTTAAATCAGCGCAGCTGCTGGAAGGCCAATTTATCGGGCGTTTATTGCGGGAAAGTAAACGTAACATGATGACGACGATTCTGACGATTCATGTTCCCTCTACGCCGGGGCGAGCATGGAATATGCTGGTGGCTCTTCAGGCAGGAAAAATTGTCGCTCGTTATGCCAAATTGCATCTTTATGATGCGTTTTCCATTCAGGAGTCGCGTCATGTTGATGCAGGTAATGAAATAGCCCAGTTACTGGAGGTCGAAGGCATGAAGGTCGGTCTTATGACCTGCTATGACTTACGCTTTCCGGAGCTGGCGCTGGCACAGGCTATACAGGGAGCAGAAATCCTGGTCCTTCCGGCAGCCTGGGTTCGCGGACCGCTCAAAGAGCACCACTGGTCAACGTTGCTTGCTGCTCGTGCTCTGGATACCACCTGTTATATGGTGGCGGCAGGGGAGTGCGGGAACAAAAATATCGGGCAAAGCCGGATTATCGATCCCTTTGGCGTCACCATTGCGGCGGCGGCAGAAATGCCGGCCTTAATCATGGCGGAAGTGACACCTGAACGCGTGCGTCAGGTACGTGCACAACTCCCCGTCTTAAACAACCGACGGTTTGCGCCACCGCAATTATTATGATGTTTTTTTATTCGGCGCTTGATTCACCTTGTTACAGATTGCTATTGTGTGCGCGCGTCGAATGACCGTTAATATTCTCTGGTTTTTAAGGCGCGTTCTGTTGCCGGTTTTATGTCAAGAAGGTATCTATGGGTGAGATTAGTATTACCAAACTGCTGGTCGTTGCGGCACTGGTCGTTCTGCTGTTTGGGACTAAGAAGTTACGTACGCTGGGCGGAGACCTTGGAGCGGCTATCAAAGGATTCAAGAAAGCGATGAATGATGACGATGCTGCGGCGAAGAAAGGCGCAGACGTTGATCTTCAGGCTGAAAAGCTCTCTCATAAAGAGTGACGTGGCGAGCAGGACGCTCCCTCTATATCTTGTTCGATAAAAAAACCCGCTTCAGATAGCGGGTTTTTATCAGACAGATGTAAGTAATTATTACGGGATTACTTAACTTCCATCCCTTTCGCCTGCAAATCAGCGTGGTAGGAAGAACGGACAAACGGACCACATGCAGCATGGGTAAAGCCCATCGCCAGTGCCTCGGCTTTCATTTCGTCGAACTCATCCGGGCTAACGTAACGTTGAACTGGCAGGTGATGGCGGCTTGGCTGCAAATATTGCCCCAGCGTTAACATGGTCACACCATGACGACGCAGATCTCGCATCACTTCAATAATTTCTTCATTGGTTTCGCCCAGACCCACCATTAAACCCGATTTGGTCGGGATTTCCGGATGCGCTTCTTTAAAGCGTTCTAAAAGTTTCAGCGACCAGTTGTAATCCGCGCCTGGGCGTACCTGACGGTAAATACGCGGCACGTTTTCCAGGTTGTGGTTGAACACGTCTGGCGGCGTGGCGGTCAGAATATCCAGCGCGCGATCCATACGACCACGGAAATCCGGCACCAGAGTTTCAATTTTGATTTCCGGGCTTTTTTCCCGAATGGCAGTAATGCAATCCGCAAAGTGCTGGGCACCGCCATCGCGCAGGTCGTCACGGTCAACGGAGGTGATAACCACATAACGCAGTGCCATATCGGCAATGGTCTGCGCCAGTTTCACCGGCTCATTGGCATCCGGAGCTACCGGGCGACCGTGGGCAACGTCACAGAACGGACAACGGCGGGTACAAATAGCGCCGAGGATCATAAACGTTGCTGTACCGTGGTTGAAGCATTCTGCCAGGTTAGGGCAGGAGGCTTCCTCGCAGACAGAATGCAGGCCATTTTTGCGCATTGCGGCTTTGATGCCCTGGATACGTGTAGAGTCTGCAGGAAGCTTGATTTTCATCCATTCCGGCTTGCGCAGCAGGGCTTCGCGCTCTGTTGCCACGTTTTTAACCGGGATAAGGGCCATCTTATCGGCATCGCGGTATTTTACACCGCGTTCCATCACAATGGGTTTACTCATAGCGTGCGTGTTCCAGTTGCGAATTACGAAGGAAAGCGTTCAACTCAATAGATTGTTGTAATTATCAACTATTTTTGAATTAACGACTGGCAGTATATCATTGAAACGGTCCAGAAAGCAGCCAAAGCGGTCGCGAAAATGTAAAATTGTTGTTGGTTTGTGCCATTTTGTCGTTTGTCTCTGTGATCTGGCTGTAACAATAATTTTTTCAAATGACGTTGTCGGTAACATCAATCACTCATGAAGTCTGAGCACGCTGGATGAATGTGTTGTAATAGACAGCAAAATCCATTTGCCCCTCATTTAATGCTGAAAAGAGCTATTTCTCCAGAGGCCTGCAACGGTTAAAGAGGACATAAATGTGGGCATGAGTAATGACCCAGTACAAGTTGGGTCATTTATGAGCGTCGTTAAGCAGATATATATTCTACGGCAGGATTATTTAGCAGGGCTAAAGTATTTCTCAGCAAGCGTGGCGCAACATTGTCGGTTGTTGCATCAGGTCTCCATTGCGATATTTTAGCCATTTCCATTCCCGCATACCCACAAGGGTTAATGCGTAAAAATGGCGAAAGATCCATATTGACGTTTAATGCCAGGCCGTGGAATGAACAACCGCGACGAATACGTAAGCCGAGCGAGCAAATTTTCTTTTCCCCGACATAGACACCCGGAGCATCTGCACGAGGATGTGCATCAATATCCAGTTCAGCCAGGGTATTTACAACCGTTTGTTCGAGTAAGGTCACCAACTCACGCACACCCAGTTTGCGGCGTTTAAGATTAAACAAAACGTACATTACCTGCTGACCTGGGCCGTGATAAGTCACCTGACCGCCACGGTCGCTCTGGATCACCGGAATATCACCCGGCATTAAAATATGCTCCGCTTTTCCTGCTTGTCCCTGCGTGAATACCGGATAGTGCTCGACCAGCCAGATCTCATCAAGGGTACTTTCATCGCGGGTATCGGTGAATTCATGCATAGCCTGGGAGATTGGCTCGTAAGGCTGAAGACCGAGCTGGCGGACAAGAATTTTATCCTGATACAAAACGGCATCTCCGTGGAGAATGAGTAAAAGTGGAGAAAAAGTATATCACAGAGGAGGGAGGGGAGTTACCCGACCAGGAGGCCGGGTAATGGTAAAGCGAGTTACAGAACCATGCGGACAATATCGATTTTGCCCAGTTCTTCATACAGTGTTTCAACCTGCTCGATATGAGTGGCGTTGATAGTGATAGATACCGAGTGGTAGTTGCCTTTGCTGCTTGGTTTTACCGTTGGGGTGTAGTCACCTGGCGCATGGCGCTGTACCACTTCAACCACCTGATCAACCAGCTCAGGTAACGCCTGCCCCATAACTTTGTAAGTAAAAGGAGTAGGGAATTCAAGCAGTTCGTTAAGTTTGGTTTTCATGTCAGCTCCGGCGTAACGTAATTAAATAGCAACTCCCGCCAGAAGGCGGGAGTTTTTACTGATGCTTAGTATATGGGGGCGGAAATCACACTTTCAAGTGTTCAATTTTTAACCAAACCAGTGATGGAACATTAATTTAATGTAATCAATGATTTTGCCGAAGAAGTTGCCTTCCGGGATTTCCTGCAACACCACCAGCGGACGTTGCTCAATGGTTTTACCGTCAAGCTGGAAGTTAATAGTACCAACGACCTGATTCTTTTGCAGCGGCGCATGAAGCTCACTGCTGTTCAGCACGTAGCTGGCTTTCAGGTCTTTCATGCGGCCACGTGGGATGGTCAGGTAAACGTCTTTATCAACACCTAACGAAGCGCGATCAGAATCACCAAACCAAACCGGTTCAGAGGCGAACTCTTTGCCTACTTTCAGCGGGTTAACGGTTTCGAAGAAACGGAAGCCCCAGGTCAGCAGTTTTTTACTTTCGGCTTCACGGCCTTTGAAAGTGCGTCCGCCCATGACTGCGGAGATCAGACGCATCTGACCTTCTGTCGCAGAAGCAACAAGGTTGTAACCTGCCTTGTCAGTATGACCGGTTTTGATACCGTCAACATTCAGGCTGTTATCCCACAGCAGGCCGTTACGGTTGAGCTGACGAATACCGTTAAAGGTGAACTCTTTCTCTTTATAGATAGAGTATTCATTTGGTACGTCACGAATCAGCGCCTGACCGATCAGCGCCATATCTCGTGCAGAGCTGTACTGACCGTCAGCGTCGAGACCGTGTACGGTCTGGAAATGGGTATTTTTCAGACCCAGCGCGTTAACGTAGCTGTTCATCAGGCCAACAAAAGCATCCTGACTACCGGCGGCAAAGTCTGCCATAGCAACACAAGCATCGTTACCGGATTGCAGGTTAATACCACGGATAAGCTGCGAAACTGGAACCTGCATACCCGGTTTGAGGAACATCAGCGAAGAACCTTTAAACACCGGGTTACCGGTAGCCCAGGCGTCGTTGCCGATGGTCACTAAATCAGTTTCTTTAAATTTACCGGCTTTCATTGCCTGGCCGATAACGTAGCTGGTCATCATTTTGGTCAGGCTGGCAGGATCGCGGCGGACATCTGCGTTCTGTTCGGCGAGCACTTTGCCGGAGTTATAGTCGATCAGGATGTAGGACTCCGCGTCGATCTGCGGTACACCCGGGATCATAGTTTTGATATTCAGGTCATCGGCATGTGCAGCAGAGATAAAGGCTGTGCAAAGAGCCGTGGTGAGCGCCAGGCGCTTCATGATACGAGCGGAAGAAATGGTATTCATGGTCTGAACTACGACATCCGTGATGGAATTAAAAAAAGTGCCCTACTATAGCAAATGCACTACCGACAGGCATCTGACTTTCCGCGTGACTTTGTTAACGTCATTTACAGAAATTGACACTTCAGTTGCCTGCTTTACGCTATTGCGCGGTGGTAATAAATGACTGTAATTGGGCTTCGGTTTGTAAACGTTGCTGCAAGGTACTGGCTTCGGCTTTGCTGGCAAATGGGCCAAGCTGGATCCGCCAGACTGCGCCGTTTTGGGTCACTCGACCGGGGACGCCGAACTTCTGTCCTAACTGCTGTTGATACTGTTGAGCGCGAGCCTGATCGCTAACAGCACCGACTTGCACCATAAAGTTACCGCTGGCATTTTGCGAAGCAGCTTGCGGTGTCACCATTGCAGGTGTTGTTGCAGGCGTTGAAGCCGGTGCTGTGACCACTGGCTGTGGTGTCGGCGTCGGTTCACTGCCTTCCAGTACACCAGGCGCTAAGGTGGTTGGTGCGCCGAGGAAACCGCTGCTGGTGACAGGCGCGCCGGTCGGATCTTCACTTTTCAGCGTCGAATTGCTGACCGGAAGAATATCACCCTGCGGGCCAGATACTGAATTTGTTCCCGCTCCGCCGCTTAAGTCGGGGGGCGCTGGCAGGGCATAAGTCTGTTTGGCGACAGTGGTACAAGCCATGCCTGGACCAGAAAGAGAACCATCCTGGGCGACGATAATCGGATCGATACGAACTTTGGTGTTGTTCGAGGTGTTAAGACGGTCGGCTGCCGCGCGGGAAAGTGAAATTACGCGATCGTTGCCGTAGGGACCACGATCGTTAATGCGCACCACAATCATCCGACCATTAGCCAGGTTCGTGATTCGCGCGTAGCTGGGGATCGGCAGAGTCGGATGTGCCGCTGTTAGCTGCATCGGATCGAACGCTTCACCTGAGGCCGTCAGATTGCTGCCCGGTTCGGCATCATAAATAGCCGCCAGGCCAGCCTGACTAAAGCGTGAGGGATCCTGCACGATTTTGTAGCTTTTGCCATCGCGTTGGTAATCCTGATTCGCTGTCGCGTTCAGTGGTTCGAAACGCGGTTCTGCCCCGCCAATCTCAACTATTGGGCTGTTACATACCGCAGGCTGCGGTATACTTACCGTCTGTTGCTGACCATCATCGCTTGTACATGCCGCGAGCATTCCTGCCGCGATGCAGATCACGAGCCACTGCTTACGCATTGCGCACCTCTTACACGCTTTTCGACAACATTTTCCTGTGGGTGTGGATTGACATTACAATCCCAAACCCAGCCATCAGCACAATTAGCGCCGATCCTCCATAACTGACCAGTGGGAGCGGAACCCCTACAACCGGCAGAATACCGCTTACCATACCAATATTTACGAAGACATAAACGAATAATATCAGCATTAAGCCGCCAGCCATGACGCGACCAAAAGTGGTTTGCGCTCTGGCGGCTATCCACAGCCCGCGCATAATCAGCAGAATATAGAGAGCGAGCAGAATCAAAATGCCCACTAATCCCAGCTCTTCCGCCAGTACTGCGAAGATAAAGTCGGTATGGCGTTCGGGCAGAAATTCAAGCTGTGACTGAGTGCCGTGCAGCCAGCCTTTGCCGCGTAATCCGCCGGAGCCAATAGCTATTTTAGACTGAATAATGTGATAGCCCGCGCCAAGAGGGTCTGATTCTGGGTCGAGGAGCATCATTACGCGCTGGCGCTGGTAATCATGCATCAGGAAGAACCACAGAATCGGAATGAACGCTGCTACCAGCACCACTGCAACGCCGATCAGGCGCCAGCTAAGGCCAGAGAGGAACAGTACGAACAGACCGGAAAGCGCAACGAGAATTGACGTCCCCAGGTCAGGCTGCGCTGCGACCAGCAGCGTGGGCATAAATATCAGCACCAGGGCGATGGCGGTATTTTTTAACGACGGAGGACAAACGTCGCGGTTGATAAAGCGTGCCACCATCAGCGGCACAGCTATTTTGGCAATTTCCGACGGCTGGAAACGAACGATACCGAGATCCAGCCAGCGTTGAGCACCTTTGGAGATGGCGCCAAAGGCATCTACTGCTACCAGCAAAATAATACAGATGATATAGAGATAGGGCGCCCAGCCCTCATAAACGCGCGGAGGGATTTGCGCCATTACCACCATAATGACCAGACCCATTGCGATCTGACCGATTTTACGCTCCATCATGCCGATATCCTGGCCGCTGGCACTCCAGATTACCAGAGCACTGTAGACCAGCAATGCCAGTAAAATCAGCAGCATCGTGGGATCAAGATGAACTTTATCCCAGAATGTTTTTTTATTCGGATTATCCGTCATGATTAATGGTCCTCCGCTGCGGTAACCGCTGGGTTTTCCGCAGGCAGATCGGTGTTGTTATCGCCCAGCATAATGTGGTCGAGGATCTGGCGCATCAGCGTACCGACCGCCGGACCCGCGCCGCCGTTCTCCAGAATCATGGCGACAGCCACTTGCGGATTGTTATACGGCGCAAAGGCGGTCATTAATTTGTGGTCACGCAGACGCTCAGCAATTTTGTGCGCATTATAGGTTTCGTTCGCTTTCAGACCGAATACCTGAGCCGTACCAGATTTCGCCGCAATTTTGTACGGTGCGCTGGCAAAGTATTTATGCGCCGTACCGTTAGGGCGGTTAGCAACCCCGTACATACCGTCTTTCGCCAGCTCCCAGTAACCGGAATGAATATCGCCAACTGGCGGTTCATGCGGTTGTACCCATGGCACCTGTTTGCCGTCTTCGGCGGTGCTCATCAGCAAATGCGGAACTTTCACGACACCGTCATTAATCAGGATCATCAGTGCTTTACTCATCTGGATTGGGGTCGCTGTCCAGTAACCCTGACCGATACCGACCGGAATGGTGTCACCCTGATACCACGGTTTTTTAAAGCGTTTCTGTTTCCATTCGCGGGTAGGCATGTTGCCGGAACGTTCTTCTGCCAGGTCGATACCGGTGTAATGGCCATAACCGAATTTACCCATCCATTCGGAAAGACGATCGATCCCCATATCGTAGGCCACCTGATAGAAGAAGGTATCCGCAGATTCTTCCAGCGATCTTGTGACATTCAGGCGTCCATGACCCCATTTTTTCCAGTCACGGTAACGTTTTTCCGAACCAGGCAGCTGCCACCAGCCTGGGTCAAACAGCGTAGTATTGCGCGTGATCACCCCAGCACTTAATGCTGAAACTGCTACATAAGGTTTAACCGTAGACGCCGGTGGATAAACCCCCTGTGTGGCTCGGTTCACCAGCGGTGTGTTCGGGTCGTTCAGCAATGCGGAATAATCTTTGCTGGATATACCGTCAACAAACAAGTTTGGGTCATAGCTTGGCGTGGAAACCAGCGCCAGCACACCACCTGTGCGCGGATCGGTGACTACCACAGCCGCGCGGCTGCCTGCCAGTAGTGTTTCAATATACTGCTGGAGTTTGAGATCTATCGTCAGGTAAATATCGTGCCCGGCTTGTGGCGGTACTTCTTTTAACTGGCGGATGACGCGACCACGGTTGTTAACTTCAACCTCTTCATAACCGGTCTGACCGTGCAACACATCTTCATAGTAACGCTCAATGCCTAGCTTACCGATATCATGCGTTGCCGCATAATTGGCTAGTTTGCCGTCATTATTCAGGCGTTCGACATCTTTATCGTTGATTTTCGACACATAGCCGATGACGTGGGTCAGCGCCGAACCGTAAGGATAGTAACGGCGTTTATAGCCTTTAACTTCGACACCCGGAAAACGGTACTGATTGACGGCAAAGCGAGCTACTTGTACTTCGGTCAGGTTAGTTTTCACTGGAATCGAGGTGAAACGGTGTGAACGTGCGCGCTCTTTTCTGAATGCAGCGATATCATCATCGGTCAGATCGACCACGCTGCGCAAAGCGTCCAGCGTTTGCTGCACGTTATCGACTTTCTCCGGCATCATCTCTACCTGATAGATAGTGCGGTTGAGTGCCAGAGGGATGCCGTTACGATCGTAGATAATGCCGCGACTGGGGGCGATAGGCACCAGTTTGATGCGGTTTTCATTAGAACGGGTCTGATAATCGGTAAAACGAACAATTTGCAGATTATACAGGTTGGCGATAAGCACGCCGGTCAGCAGCAAAATTCCCAAAAAGGCGACCAGTGCCCGGCGCACAAACAGTGCGGACTCTGCCGTATAGTCGCGAAAAGAGTTCTGTAGTTTCATCCGCTGCGTTTTCTACTCAAAGCTTTCTTATCACTCACGGTGATAAGGATGGTTGGTGGTAATGCTCCACGCCCGGTACAGACTCTCTGCGACCAGTACGCGAACCAGCGGATGGGGGAGGGTCAGCGCGGAAAGCGACCAGCTTTGTTCTGCCGCTGCTTTACAGGCAGGTGATAACCCTTCAGGCCCGCCAATAAGCAGGCTGACGTCGCGGCCATCAAGCTTCCATCGTTCCAGTTCAGCGGCTAACTGCGGTGTGTCCCAGGGCTTGCCTGGAATGTCGAGGGTGACAATGCGGTTTTTGCCTGCGGCTGCCAGCATCTGCTCACCCTCTTTGTCGAGTATGCGCTTGATGTCCGCGTTCTTGCCGCGTTTCCCGGCCGGAATTTCAATCAGCTCAAAAGGCATATCTTTCGGAAAACGACGCAGGTACTCGGTAAAACCGGTTTGTACCCAGTCCGGCATTTTCGTTCCCACGGCCACAAGTTGCAGCTTCACACATTAACTCCAGAGTTTTTCCAGTTCATACAGGCGACGGCTCTCTTCCTGCATGACATGGACAATAACTTCGCCCAAATCAACGACAATCCAGTCGGCGCTGTTTTCACCTTCTACGCCGAGCGGCAATAGACCAGCAGCACGAGACTCCTGCACAACGTGGTCAGCAATGGACATAACATGACGGCTGGACGTACCCGTACAGATGATCATGCAGTCGGTGATGCTGGATTTGCCCTGAACGTCTAAGGCGATGATGTCCTGACCTTTGAGGTCATCAATTTTGTCGATAACAAAATCCTGGAGTGCTTTACCCTGCAAGTTTTCCCCCTGGGTGAATTAAAAAGATAAAAAACGGTCTGCCAGTATACCTGAACCAGAGGCGATTTCGGGACAATTGTCGCCGAATCGGCTTTCGAAAGTGGGCTATCATCCCACCCTGCGCCGCAGATTGCATCGCCATTTTTGTAAAACAATTTCTACAAAGTCGTGTTTAGCGGAAAAAGTCCGGCTGCGGAGAATATCAGCCTGTCCGGGGCTGTCAATGGGCGCTGCACCTTACATGCAAAAAAACAGAAAAGTCATGCATCCCTGTGCCATATAGCACGGCTACTGAGGACACGTAGAGTTGCGAATGCGTCATTGATTTCAATGGCGCTCCAGCAGCCCTGGTCTACACGAAAATGCCACATCGCCCCGGCTGGCATACCAAGTAAGCGTGCAATTAACAGACTCAACACGCCCTGATGGCTGATGACTAATATATTTTTGTGGTGCTGATATTCAACAAATCCGGCAATAAACCTTTCTACCCGTTGCGAAAACGCCTGAAAACCTTCGCCGTTAGTTGGGACGGCATACTGCCAGTCATTGCACCATGCGCTATAGTTTTCGGCATCTTCTTGCATCAAATCGCGATGATGCCGCATCTCCCAGTCACCAAAAAACATTTCATTAAGCTCAGGGACGGTTTGTACAGGGAGCTGGCGGTCACTGAGAACCAGCCGCGCGGTATGCTGCGCGCGTTCCAGCTCACTACATAAAACCATATCGAAGGGAACATCACGCAACAGGGTATTCAGGCTTTGAGCTTGCTCGATACCGCGTGCAGTCAGTGGCGTCGGCGCATGACCGCTGTACAATCCATCGACATTTGCCTGCGTTTCGCCGTGACGAATTAACCACAGTCGCATCATTCCCTCCGTGATGACAGGTATCAGCGATACAAGCCTTGTTGGTTAATGTAGGTCAATACCGATTCCGGTAACAAATCTTCACATGATTCGCCGTTTTGCAAGCGTTCGCGGATGATGGTCGCCGAGATGTTAAACCACGGCGTTTCAGCGAGGTAAATTTTACCGGCAGACTGAAGGTGCAGATCTTCTGGATTATGCGTCAAATGATCTTCCAGCCACTGCTGGTATTGTGGTTGCGCCATTTCAAGCGGGTAACCGGGACGCCGACAGACAATTAAATGCGCATTGTCGAGAATTGTTTCGTATTCGTACCAGGTGGGAAAAGTCAGCAGTGAATCCTGACCAATAATAAACGCCAGTGGCACATCGTCACCTTGTTCCTGTCGCCACTCTTTGAGTGTTTGCGCAGTGTAAGAGGGGGCATTGCGCTTTAACTCACGTTCATCAAGGGTAAACAGTGGTTTGTCGGCAATAGCCAGTTCAAGCATGTGTTTTCGCTGCGCGCTGTTTGCTTCCGGCTGTGGACGATGCGGAGGAACATTGTTAGGGATGATAGTCACTTGCGTCAGACCAATCAGATTCGCCAGCGTTTCCACGGGTTTAAGATGACCATAGTGCACCGGATCGAAGGTGCCGCCAAACAGAGCCTGTAAAGATTTCATATCAACCATCGATAAATACGTCTGCCAGTGGTTTATGGCACAACAGAAGAGATAATCCCTCCAGATCTGCCCAAACCGACTGGCCGTAATCTTGTTTGAGGGTGAGTTCCGTTCGTGTGAGAAGTTGCACGGCCTGACGTAACTGCGGCTGGCTTAAGCGATTTAATGCCTCGCCCATCATGCCCCGCCGGTTCTGCCAAACGCGATGCTTATCAAACAACGCGCGTAACGGCATATGGGCAGACTGACGTTTCAAATTAACCAGTAACAACAGTTCACGTTGTAATGTGCGCAACAAAATAACCGGCTCGCTGCCTTCCAGACGCAGTTGCTGAAGAATGTGCAATGCGCGCTTGCTTTTGCCCATCAACAAAGCATCGACCCAATGAAAAGGGGTGAAATGCGCGGCATCATTCACTGCCTGCTCAACGCGCGGTAATGTCAGTTTGCCGTCCGGCCAGAGAAGCGATAAACGCTCCAGCGCCTGTGCCAGCGCCAGCAGGTTACCTTCATAACAATAGCAGAGCATCTGATTTGCAGCGTCATCCAGTTCTAAGTTGAGCTGTTTTGCACGCGCAGCAACCCAGCGAGGAAGCTGAGCCTGCTCCGGTGTCTGACAGGTTACCTGCACGCTTCGATTAGCAAGAGCAGTAAACCAGGCAGCATTTTCCTGCGCTTTGCTTAATTTATTGCCGCGCACGATCAGCAGCAAATCGTCATGCAGCAGTCCGGTCAGTGTCAGAAGTTGGTCATTGATCGCCGCATTTGGTCCGTTTTCTGGTAACAGCAGCAATAGCGTTTGTCGACTGGCGAACAGGCTCATGGCCTGGCATAGCGAAAATATCGCATTCCAGTCGGTGTTGGGATCAATGGAAAAAGTGTGGTGTTCTGCAAATCCTTGTGCTGCAGCTACCTGACGAACAGCGTCCTGGCTTTCCTGCAACAACAGAGGATCGTTACCAAGCAAAAGATACGCCGCGCGCAGCCCTTCATTGAGCTGCGCGCGGAGTTGTTCCGGGTACAACCGAATCATCAGTTACCCAGCGTAGTAGAGACGCGTGCAGGCGTTGCTGCAGTATCCGTTGTTTTCGACGTATCTTCGTCGGAACGGATATCCGCAGCGCGGATGCTTGGCAGCTTACGTATCAGCTGTTCGGCAGCACGGTCGTACATCTCTTGAATGATCATGCTTTGCTCATTATCTTTCGCTAACGCCATTTGCGGGTTATCGAAGAACGAACGGAAGACTTTGGCGCTAATCGGGTAGATGTCACGGCCAGGGATCAATACTGACGCGCTGACAGTCATCACCATTTGATATTCAGCGGTTTGACCATTACGGAAAACTGAAGCGGTATCCTGGGAGATTGATACAGCACCCAAACGCAGGGATGGAACATCCTTACGCGTGGTTTCTTTATCAAGCAACTCAACACCGTTCAGACGCAACTGATTACGCACCGCACGGCTTAACGGCCCGTTCGGGTCGCCAGAGTCCAGGATCATGACCTTCATAGTGGAAGGAACCTGCGTGGTATCACGCAGATGCCAGCCACACCCGGCGGTGATTAACACCGCCAGAGATAACAACAATGTTGCCAGATATCGCACGCTTCCTCCCGCGCTTAGCCAACGACCAGATTGAGGAGTTTACCCGGTACGTAAATCACTTTACGCACGGTAACGCCATCAAGATATTTTGCTACCAGATGTTCCTGGCCAGCACGTTCGCGAACCTGTTCTTCCGTTGCATCTACCGGAACGGTGATTTTGGCACGGACTTTACCGTTAACCTGCACCACCACCAGAGTGGAATCTTCCACCATCGCTTTCTCGTCTGCAACCGGCCACGGCGCGTTGTCGATATCACCTTCACCTTTCAGTTCCTGCCACAGCGTGAAGCAGATGTGCGGCGTGAACGGGTTAAGCATACGAACAACGGCCAGCAGGGCTTCCTGCATCAGCGCGCGATCCTGCTCACCATCGGTCGGTGCTTTTGCCAGTTTATTCATCAGCTCCATTATCGCCGCAATTGCAGTGTTAAAGGTCTGACGACGACCGATATCATCGGTCACTTTAGCGATAGTTTTATGAACATCACGACGCAGAGCTTTCTGATCTTCAGTCAGTGCGTCAACGTTCAGCGCCGCAACATCACCTTTCGCAGTGTGCTCGTACACCAGTTTCCAGACACGTTTCAGGAAGCGGTTAGCCCCTTCAACGCCGGACTCCTGCCATTCGAGAGTCATATCCGCCGGAGAAGCGAACATCATAAACAGACGAACGGTGTCCGCGCCGTAACGTTCAACCATCACCTGCGGGTCGATACCGTTGTTCTTCGACTTGGACATTTTGCTCATGCCGGTATACACCAGTTCATGGCCTGCCGCGTCTTTCGCTTTCACGATACGGCCTTTCTCGTCGCGCTCAACGATAGCATCAACCGGGGAAACCCAGTTACGTTCGCCGTTTTCGCCTACATAGTAGAAGGCATCTGCCAGCACCATACCCTGACACAGCAGCTGTTTCGCTGGCTCGTCAGAGTTCACCATGCCTGCATCACGCATCAGTTTGTGGAAGAAGCGGAAGTAGAGCAGGTGCATGATGGCGTGTTCGATACCACCAATGTAGATATCTACCGGCAGCCAGTAGTTAGCTGCTTTGGAATCCAGCATACCCTCTTTGTACTCCGGGCAAGTGTAGCGCGCATAGTACCAGGAGGACTCCATAAAGGTGTCGAAAGTATCGGTTTCACGCAGTGCCGGCATACCGTTAACGGTGGTTTTCGCCCACTCAGGATCTGCTTTGATCGGGCTGGTAATACCATCCATTACCACATCTTCCGGCAGGATCACCGGCAACTGGTCGTCCGGAGTAGGCATCACAGTGCCGTCCTCCAGCGTCACCATCGGAATCGGTGCGCCCCAGTAACGCTGACGGGAAACACCCCAGTCGCGCAGGCGATAGTTTACTTTACGCTCGCCAACGCCCATTGCCGTCAATTTGTCGGCAATGGCGTTAAAGGCCGCTTCATGGTCAAGACCGTTGAACTCACCAGAGTTGAACAGCACGCCTTTTTCAGTCAGGGCTTGCTGAGAAAGATCTGGCTCAGAGCCGTCAGCAGCCAGGATCACCGGTTTGATGTTCAGGCCGTATTTAGAGGCAAACTCGTAGTCGCGCTGGTCGTGACCCGGAACCGCCATGACTGCGCCAGTGCCGTACTCCATCAATACGAAGTTTGCTGCCCAAACCGGAATTTCTTCGCCCGTTAATGGGTGAACCGCTTTAAAGCCGGTATCGACACCTTTTTTCTCCATTGTCGCCATTTCAGCTTCGGCAACTTTGGTGTTACGGCATTCGTCGATAAAGGACGCCAGTTCAGGATTATTTTCTGCCGCTTTCTGTGCCAGCGGATGACCCGCCGCTACCGCCAGATAAGTACAACCCATAAAGGTGTCCGGGCGGGTAGTGTAAACGGTCAGCGTGTTGTCATAGTCGTTAACGTTGAAGGTGATTTCCACGCCTTCGGAACGACCGATCCAGTTACGCTGCATGGTTTTAACGGTGTCTGGCCAGTGATCCAGTTTATCCAGATCGTTGAGCAGTTCGTCAGCGTAAGCGGTGATTTTGATAAACCACTGCGGGATCTCTTTACGCTCAACTTTGGTATCGCAGCGCCAGCAGCAGCCGTCGATAACCTGTTCGTTCGCCAGTACGGTCTGGTCGTTCGGACACCAGTTGACCGCAGAAGTCTTCTTATATACCAGGCCTTTTTTATACAGCTCGGTGAAGAATTTCTGTTCCCAACGGTAGTATTCCGGCGTACAGGTTGCCAGCTCGCGGCTCCAGTCATAACCAAAGCCCAGCATTTTGAGCTGGTTTTTCATATACGCGATGTTGTCATACGTCCACGGTGCTGGCGCGGTGTTGTTTTTCACTGCTGCGCCTTCCGCAGGCAGACCAAACGCGTCCCAGCCGATCGGCTGCAGGACGTTTTTGCCCAGCATACGCTGGTAGCGGGCGATCACGTCACCGATGGTGTAGTTACGTACGTGGCCCATGTGTAGTCGACCAGAAGGATAGGGAAGCATAGACAGGCAGTAATACTTCTCTTTGCTCTCGTCTTCGGTTACTTCAAATGTGCGCTTCTCATCCCAGTGAAGCTGTACTTTGGATTCTATCTCTTCCGGGCGGTATTGCTCTTGCATGGCAGCCAGTGGTCCTGTTTTCAATACGGCTACAAATGTAGCGTTGAGGTGGTTTTTCAGATCCGCATAGCATAGCCCAAACGTCCGCGTCAAAACAGCCTTTCGCGCACTCGACGTTGAAATGATGCCCGGATTATTCATACATTAATTTACAGAGTTTGTGGGCGTATTAGCAAAGCAAGGAACAAAGAACGTCTATTATTATAGTCAGTTAACGACCCGGGAGATGAAACGATGAACAAGGTTGCTCAATATTACCGTGAACTGGTCGCGTCACTGAGCGAACGCCTGCGTAATGGCGAACGTGATATCGACGCACTGGTGGAACAGGCGCGGGAGCGCGTAATAAAAACAGGGGAGTTAACGCGAACCGAGGTCGATGAGTTGACGCGAGCTGTCAGACGTGACCTGGAAGAGTTCGCCATGAGCTATGAAGAGAGCCTGAAAGAAGAATCTGACAGCGTCTTTATGCGGGTGATAAAAGAAAGCTTGTGGCAGGAGCTGGCAGACATCACCGATAAAACGCAGCTTGAATGGCGCGAAGTTTTCCAGGATCTCAACCATCACGGGGTTTATCACAGCGGAGAAGTGGTAGGGCTGGGGAATCTGGTCTGCGAGAAATGTCACTTCCATCTCCCGATCTACACGCCGGAAGTCCTAACGCTATGCCCGAAATGTGGTCATGACCAGTTCCAGAGACGCCCGTTCGAGCCGTAATGGTAGTGCCGGATGACGTGATACCATCCGGCGAGTTATTAAGCGTAAAATTTAAGCCGTTCAGCCAGTAAATCAACAAAGCCCTGACGATCAACATCGACCATTACAGTGGCATTCGGTTTATTGCCAGTCAGATAATAATAATCAACCACCGTCATACCCTGGGTATATTTCCCCTGTGTTTCCACGCCGACCCAGCGTTCAACGGTGGTGAACAGTTCAGGTTTCAGTAGCCAGGCGATGGTGCATGGGTCATGCAGTGGTGCGCCGACAAAGCCCCATTTTTCGTCTTTATGATATTCGAGGAAGAAATCCAGCAGTTCGGCAACAATGGTTGAAACAGGGTTGCCAATCGCGCGGAAACGCTCGGTGTCCTCAACGTGGATTTGTGCTTTGTGAGTAACATCCAGACCGGCCATCACCACCGGGATCCCTGACTGGAAGACAATTTCTGCCGCTTCCGGGTCAACGTAAATATTAAATTCAGCCGCAGGCGTCCAGTTACCGAGTCCCATTGCACCGCCCATAATCACGATACGGGCGATTTTACTATGCAGTTCCGGATGGCTATTGAGCAGCAAGGCGACGTTAGTTTGCGGTCCGGTAGAGACAATGGTGACGGGTTCAGCACTTTCGTGCAGCGTTTTCGCCATCAGCTCCACCGCCGTGCAATTTTGCGGCGCAAATGCGGGTTCCGGTAATGCCGGACCGTCCAGTCCACTTTCGCCGTGCACGTTGTCGGCGATAATCAACTCACGCATTAACGGTTTCACCGCGCCGCCTGCTACCGGAATATCGGTGCGATTAAGCAAGGTCAGCATACGCAGAACATTGCGTAAGGTTTTTTCTGGTGTCTGGTTTCCGGCGGAAGAAGTAATCGCTTTAACATCAAGCTCAGGTGAGGCGAGGGCGAGAACTATTGCGATAGCGTCATCATGACCTGGGTCGCAATCTAACAGAATTGGCAGTGCCATTGTTGCTCCTTGTTGTGTGCTTCTTTGCGACAAGGGTAACGCCAGGATGTAACAGATACGAGGGGCGAAACGATAAAGCGTGAGATGGCGCGCACTTGGCTATGCGCGCCAGAGTGATTAATGCAGGATTTTCGCGAGGAAGTCTTTTGCGCGGTCCGATTTCGGATCATCGAAGAAAGCGTCTTTCGGCGAGTCTTCGACAATCTTTCCCTCGTCCATAAAGATCACCCGATTCGCCACTTTGCGGGCAAAGCCCATTTCATGGGTCACCACCATCATGGTCATTCCTTCGTTCGCCAGTTCCACCATTACGTCCAGCACTTCGTTGATCATCTCCGGATCCAGCGCCGATGTCGGTTCGTCAAACAGCATCGCAATAGGATCCATACACAGCGCGCGAGCGATCGCCACACGCTGCTGCTGACCACCGGAAAGCTGTGCCGGAAATTTATTGGCATGTGCGGAAAGTCCCACGCGCTCCAGCAGCTTGAGTGCTTTTTCACGAGCTGGTGCTTTATCGCGTTTAAGCACTTTCACCTGCGCCAGCGTCAGGTTTTCGATAATCGACAGGTGAGGGAACAGCTCGAAGTGCTGGAACACCATGCCGACGCGGGAACGCAGCTTCGCCAGGTCGGTTTTTTTATCGTTAACCACGATGCCATCGACGGTGATTTCACCTTGCTGCACCGGTTCGAGGCCGTTGACGGTTTTAATCAGCGTTGATTTGCCGGAACCAGACGGGCCGCAAACCACCACAACTTCGCCTTTTTTCACTTCGGTTGAGCAGTCGGTCAGCACCTGAAAGTGACCATACCATTTTGAAACATTTTTCAGGGAAATCATTATGCTGTCCTTCTTTTCAAGTAGCTGACCAACAACGATGCGCTAAGGCTAATAACGAAATAAACAAATCCGGCAAACAGGATCATCTCAACCTGCGTACCATCACGTTCACCAATGGTTGAGGCGGTACGGAAGAAATCGGCCAGAGATAACACATACACCAGCGAGGTATCCTGAAACAGTACGATGCCCTGAGTGAGCAGTAGCGGCACCATTGCACGGAATGCCTGCGGCAGAATAATCAGTTTCATCGACTGCCAGTGGGTCATGCCGAGTGCCAGCGCGGCGCTCGACTGCCCACGGGAGATACTTTGAATACCGGCGCGGATAATCTCGGAATAGTAGGCCGCTTCAAACATCGAAAACGCCACCATGGCAGAAATTAAGCGGATATCTGTTTTTGGTGATAATCCCAGCACGTTTTGCAGAAAACCCGGCACGATCAGGTAAAACCATAGCAGAACCATTACTAATGGGATTGAACGGAACACGTTAACGTAGGCTTTGGCAAACCACGCCACGGGCGCAAAGCTGGACAGGCGCATCACCGCCAGCATGGTGCCCCATAAAATACCAATCACGACTGCCGTGATGGTAATTTTCAGGGTGATCACCAGCCCGTCCAGCAGATACGGCAGGGAAGGAACTATGGAACTCCAGTCAAACTCGTACATTACTTGCCTCCCATGTTGCCGGGCAGGCGAACTTTACGTTCAACCAGCGTCATCACCAGCATGATAACCGCGTTAATCAATACATACGCCAGCGTAATGGCGGTAAACGATTCCCAGGCGTGGGCGGAGTAATCGAGCAATTTACCGGCCTGCGCCGCCATATCCACCAGCCCGATGGTCGAGGCGATGGCGGAGTTTTTCACCAGGTTCATCATCTCGGACGTCATCGGCGGGACGATAACGCGATAAGCGTTAGGCAACAGCACGTAGCGATAAGCCTGTGGTAGCGTCAACCCCATCGCCAGCGCGGCATTTTTTTGCCCACGTGGCAGCGACTGGATCGCGGCGCGCACCTGTTCGCAAACACGAGCGGCGGTAAACAGCCCCAGACAGAGCATGGATGAAAGGAAAAACTGAATATTGGGATCCAGCTCGGCCTTAAACCACATGCCGATCTTCTCCGGCAGTAGCTCCGGGATCACCAGATACCAGGTAAAGAACTGCACAATTAGTGGCACGTTGCGGAACAGTTCGACATACAACGTACCCAGACCGGAGAGAAAACGGTTAGGAACGGTACGCAAAATGCCGAATAACGAGCCGACGAGGAAAGCGATAATCCAGGCGCAGATCGACAAAGCGATCGTCACCTGAAAGCCGCTCCAGATCCAGCCAAGATAGGTGGTGTTGCCGAACGGGGCTTGTTGTAAAAAAATACCCCAGTTCCAGTCTATAGACATAAATCTACTCCAGAAAAAAGAGGGTAGCAGCGTTAACTGCTACCCTCGAAGATTGTTACCCAGCGTATTGCGGTTTTCAGGCTCGATGGGGAACGACCATCAGGCGTATAGTCTGTCCGTGCTACGTAACAATCGAGAGGGCTGGAATTTCCGCCCCTGGTTCTTGTAATTAGTTCAGTGCCTTGTCATTCGGTTCTTTGAACAGTGCTTTCATTTCGTCTGACAGTTCGAAATTCATGTTCAGGTTTTTTGGCGGAATTGGATTTTTGAACCACTTATCAAACCATTTTTCCGCTTCACCGGAGGTCTGCACCTGAGCGATGGTGTCATCCATCAGCTTTTTGAACTGCGGATCATCTTTACGCAACATGCAACCGTAAGCTTCCTGAGACTGCGGCTTGCCGACGATTTCCCAGTTGTCTGGTTTCTTCGCTTTCGCACGCTCACCGGCCAGCAGGGCATCATCCATCATAAAGGCAACGGCGCGACCACTTTCCAGGGTGCGGAAGGAGTCACCGTGATCTTTGGCGCTGATGATGCGCATATTCATTTTTTGCTCTTCATTCAGTTTGTTGAGCAAAACTTCAGAGGTGGTGCCGGAAGTGACGACTACGGCTTTATCTTTCAGATCGGCAAAATCTTTAACATCGCCACCTTTTTTGGTCAGCAGGCGCGTACCGACCACGAAAATGGTGTCAGAGAAAGCCGCCTGTTTCTGGCGTTCGAGGTTGTTGGTGGTAGAACCACATTCAAAATCGAAAGTGCCGTTTTGCAGCAGCGGAATACGGTTTTGTGAGGTGATCGGAATCAGTTTCACCTGCAAGTCCGGTTTGTTGAGTTTCTTTTTCACTGCTTCAACAATGGCGTTGGAGTAATCCTGCGAGTAACCCACCACTTTTTGCTGATTGTCGTAATAAGAGAAAGGTACTGAAGATTCACGGTGACCGACGACAATCACGCCGTTTTTGGCGATTTTGTCCAGCGTACTGCCCGCTGCCGGGGCAGCGTCTTCTGCCTGTGCCAGTCCAGCAGAAAGCGCCAGGGCCAGGATTGCTGTGGCAGGTTTACGTAATTGCATATCCAACTCCTTTATCTCCTGCGTTAAGAACGCATGGATACCCGTTGTGAGTGTTTGTGTTGTTATCATCTGCAACTTTATTGTGCAGTGTTGTGCTTGTTAGGTAACATTTAGTTTGGCTAAATGTAAAGATATTGCTGTTTTATTGTTTGTTTTTGCGAGATGTACCGCACCATTCCGAAGCAAAATTCTTAAAATGCACCTTTTTGGTGCTATTGCTGTATTGCTGTGGTGCAACCGGCTTGCGCTAATGCCGGTTCAGGGTTTGCCTTGTATAACAAAGCAATAGATGTGCCAAAGTTGGATAGGGGAATTTTGTTATCCGGATAACGCACTGATGCCGCATCCGGCGAGCGTGCCGAAATACGGGATGTATTCCGGCACGATAAGAAGGGGTTATTTACGTCGCTGACGCAGGCTCATCAACACAGCGGCAAAACCAAACAGTGCCGTCAGCACCCACAGCGGCCAGTTGCCGGTACGTGCGTAAGGTGTGAGTCCGGTGGTCGGCGTCACGTGAGTGGTTAACACCTCGCGGGTGAACTGCGGGATCATCGCCTGAATCTCACCCTGCGGGCCAATCACCGCTGTAATGCCGTTGTTGGTGCTGCGCAGCAGCGGGCGCGCCAGCTCCAGCGCACGCATTCGCGCCATCTGGAAGTGCTGCCACGGGCCAATAGACTTGCCGAACCACGCATCGTTGGAGATAGTCAGCAGATAGTCGGTATCCGGGCGGAAGTTATCACGCACTTGCTCGCCGAGAATGATCTCGTAGCAAATAGCCGCAGTAAGCTCAATACCATTCACCGACAGCGGCGGCTGGATATATGGTCCACGGCTGAATGAGGACATCGGCAGATCAAAGAACGGCGCTAACGGACGCAGAATCGACTCCAGCGGGACAAACTCGCCAAATGGCACCAGATGGTTTTTGTTATATCGATCGGCTGATTCGTAGCTGTACGGTGCACCTTTACCCAGCGTGATGATGGTGTTGTAGGTATCGTAGCGGTTCTGTTTATTGAGACGCGCGTCAACAATCCCGGTTACCAGCGAGCTACCTTTATCGCGCAACTCACCGTCCAGTGCTTTGAGGAACGGTTGCTGATTAATTTCCAGATCGGTTATCGCCGACTCCGGCCAGATAATCAACGATGATTTGCCCATCAGCGGTGCCGTTGCGTTGTAGTAAATCTTCAGCGTATTAAGAAGCTGGCTTTCATCCCACTTCAGCGATTGCGGAATATCGCCCTGAACCATCGAAACCAGAATGGTTTTCTCCGGTTGCGGGGTAAACCACAGGATGTAACGCAGCGGGAAGGGAAGTGCGAACAGCACGACGGCCACCACCAGCGGACGCCAGTTGCGTTTGACCAACGCCAGTGCCAGCAGGCCGCTTACCATCATCAGCAGGAAGTTAATGGCTTCCACGCCCATTATCGGTGCCAGCCCTTTTAACGGGCCGTCAATCTGGCTATAGCCGAACTGTAACCACGGGAAGCCAGTCAGCACCCAACCGCGCAGAAACTCAGTCACTTGCCAGAGGGCAGGAGCCGCAATGGCTACGCGCAACCAGGTGGTTTTTGGCCACAGACGCGACAGCACGCCAGCAAACAGTCCGGTATACAGCGACAAATACGCCGCCAGCAGCACCACCAGGAAGATGTTAACCGGGCCAGGCATCCCGCCAAAGGTCGCGATGCTGACATAGACCCAGTTAATACCGCTGCCAAAGAGACCAAATCCCCAGCAAAAGCCAATAGCGGCAGACTGGAGTGGACGGCGGTTAAAGGTCAGCGCCTGAAGCCCCATCAGCGAAATAATCGCCGTAGGCCAGACGTCGTAAGGAGAGAAGGCCAGCGTTCCGCAGGCACCGAATAATAACGCCAGCAGCAGGCGAATGCGCTGGCGTTCAATTAATGAGGCAAAAGCCATGTAATTATCTATCCAGTTTCGGTTTTATTCATCCAGCTTCGGCTGGGGTGAGTCATCCGGGATTTTGACATGAACCTGAATAATACGCCGACTGTCAGCCATCGCCACTTTGAACTGGTAACCGTCGATGTCGATGGTTTCACCACGTGCCGGAAGATGCCCAAACGCCTGCATCACCAGACCACCGATAGTGTCGACCTCTTCATCGCTAAAGTGAGTGCCGAACGCTTCGTTGAAGTCTTCAATGGAAGCCAGTGCGCGCACGGTCCAGGTATGACGACTCAGCTGACGGAAGTCGATATCATCTTCTTCGTCATACTCGTCTTCAATCTCACCAACAATCAGTTCCAGGATGTCTTCAATGGTCACCAGACCGGAAACACCACCGAATTCGTCAATGACGATCGCCATGTGGTAACGCTGAGAGCGAAACTCTTTCAGCATCCGGTCTACGCGCTTACTTTCAGGAACGACAACCGCCTGACGTAACACTTTGTCCATGCTGAAGGCTTCGGCATCGCTGCGCATAAACGGCAGCAAGTCTTTCGCCATCAGAATCCCTTCAATGTGATCTTTGTCTTCGCTAATCACCGGGAAACGTGAGTGGGCAGACTCGATGATGACATCAAGGCATTCGTCCAGCGTCTGGTTGCGTTTCAGGGTAATCATCTGGGAGCGGGGGATCATGATGTCGCGGACGCGTTGGTCTGCGATGTCCATCACTCCTTCGAGCATATCGCGCGTATCTTCATCGATAAGGTCGTTCTGCCCGGAATCACGGATCAGCGCCAGCAGTTCGTCACGGTTTTTCGGTTCACCGTGGAAAAGTTGGCTGAGTAACAGGGAGAAAAATCCCTTCTTGTTGCTTATCGTGTCACTACTGTGTGAATTGTCGTCGCTCATGGCGTCGTATGGGTTCTCATGTTAGTTAATCAAAACGCCGTCGTTAATCACCAACGGCGGGGACGTCTGCCAGTCAAATGCCTGGCAAATTACTCTTTCTCGGCAATGTACGGATCCTCATAGCCCAGAGCAAGCATAATCTCTGTTTCGAGGGCTTCCATCTCTTCTGCTTCGTCATCTTCGATATGATCGTAACCTAACAAATGCAGACTGCCGTGCACCACCATATGCGCCCAGTGCGCCTCCAGTGGTTTGCCTTGCTCCTGTGCTTCCTTCTCAACCACCTGACGGCAGATAACCAGATCGCCCAGCAGCGACATCTCCATGCCAGGCGGCACTTCAAACGGGAAGGAGAGCACGTTGGTCGGCTTATCCTTACCGCGATAGGTCAGATTCAGACTGTGGCTTTCGGCGGTATCGACCAGGCGAATAGTCACTTCCGATTCTTCCTGAAACTGCGGGATCACCGCATTCAGCCATGTTTGAAACTGGCTCTCTTCCGGTAGCCCGGAATTATCTTCACATGCCAGTTGTAAATCGAGGATCACCTGACTCATTTTTGTTCCTGTTCTTCGCGCTTGCGTTCTGCTGCCAGCGCCGCTTTACGTTTTTGTTCGGCTTCTTCCCAGGCTTCATAAGCGTTAACGATACGCGCCACCACCGGGTGACGAACCACGTCTTCGCTGTGGAAGAAGTTAAAGCTGATCTCTTCGACATCGGCCAGCACTTCGATGGCATGACGTAAGCCTGATTTAGTATTACGCGGCAGGTCGATCTGTGTGACGTCGCCGGTGATAACCGCTTTTGAGTTAAAACCGATACGGGTCAGGAACATCTTCATCTGTTCGATGGTGGTGTTCTGGCTCTCATCAAGAATGATAAACGCGTCGTTCAGCGTACGACCACGCATATAGGCCAGCGGCGCGACTTCGATAACGTTGCGCTCAATCAGCTTCTCGACTTTCTCAAAGCCCAGCATTTCAAACAGCGCGTCGTACAGCGGGCGCAGATACGGGTCTACTTTCTGGCTTAAATCGCCAGGCAGGAAGCCCAGTTTCTCACCGGCTTCGACCGCCGGACGAGTCAGCAGAATACGGCGAATTTCCTGACGCTCCAGGGCATCAACTGCCGCAGCCACTGCCAGGTAGGTTTTACCCGTACCCGCCGGGCCAACGCCGAAGGTAATGTCATGGTCGAGAATATTGGCGATGTACTGCGCCTGGTTTGGCGTGCGCGGCTTAATTACGCCGCGTTTGGTTTTGATATTGACCGCTTTGCCGTACTCCGGCACGCTCTCCGCGCTTTGCTCCAGTACCCGCGCTTCTTTAATCGCAAGGTGGATCTGTTCCGGTTCGATATCCTGAATCTGACCGCGCATCGGGGCAGTATCGACATACAGGCTACGCAGAATGTCTGCCGCAGCGGTGACGCAAATCGGACGGCCGGTCAGTTTAAAGTGGTTATCGCGGCGATTGATCTCGATGCCGAGACGGCGTTCGAGCTGCTTGATGTTGTCATCAAACGGGCCGCACAGGCTCAACAGACGCGCGTTGTCTGCTGGCTCCAGGGTGATTTCGCGAGTGTCTATGTTCAAACCGTTCCTCTTATCTGTATGCCGCCGGAAGCTGAACATTCACCGGCCTATAAGGAAATTATTCACGCCACAGGAAAAAGGCGCAAGCATTGCGATAAAGATGGGGATAAAGAGAGAAAAAACAAGGCCCACCGGAACGGCGGGCCTGAGAATTACGGCTGATAATAACCCACGCCAAGGTCGTTTTCTTTGCGAGTACGGGCAATCACCGATTCCGGTGTTTCTGCCACGCGCAGACCCATTTCATCTTCAGTTCGCACCACTTTACCGCGCAGAGAGTTCGGGTAGACGTCGGTAATTTCTACATCGACGAATTTACCGATCATATCCGGTGTGCCCTCGAAGTTGACCACGCGGTTATTTTCGGTACGCCCGGAAAGCTCCATGATGCTCTTACGTGAAGTCCCTTCTACCAGAATACGCTGGGTGGTGCCGAGCATCCGGCGGCTCCATGCCATCGCTTGCTGATTAATGCGCTCTTGCAGAATATACAGACGCTGCTTCTTCTCTTCTTCCGGAACATCATCAACCATATCGGCGGCAGGCGTTCCTGGACGTGCTGAGAAGATAAAGCTGTAGCTCATGTCGAAATTGACGTCGGCAATCAGCTTCATCGTTTTCTCGAAGTCTTCGGTGGTTTCACCAGGGAAGCCAACGATGAAATCAGAACTGATCTGAATATCCGGACGCGCCGCACGCAGTTTACGGATGATCGCTTTGTACTCCAGCGCCGTATGAGTACGGCCCATCAGGTTCAGAATGCGATCGGAACCGCTCTGTACCGGCAGATGCAGGAAGCTCACCAGCTCCGGCGTGTCGCGGTACACTTCGATGATATCGTCGGTGAATTCGATCGGATGGCTGGTGGTAAAGCGAATACGATCGATCCCGTCGATCGCAGCAACCAGACGCAGCAGATCGGCAAACGATCCTGTGGTGCCGTCGTAGTTTTCACCACGCCAGGCGTTCACGTTCTGACCGAGCAGGTTGACTTCACGCACGCCCTGAGCCGCAAGCTGGGCAATCTCAAACAGAATATCGTCGGATGGACGGCTTACCTCTTCACCACGGGTGTAAGGCACCACGCAGTAGGTGCAATATTTATTGCAGCCTTCCATGATGGAGACAAATGCGGTCGGCCCTTCGGCGCGCGGTTCCGGCAGACGGTCAAACTTCTCAATTTCCGGGAAGCTGATATCTACAACCGGGCTGCGGTCGCCGCGCACGGAGTTGATCATCTCCGGCAGGCGGTGCAGCGTTTGCGGCCCAAAAATAATATCGACATAGTGGGCGCGCTGGCGAATGTGCTCGCCTTCTTGCGATGCCACGCAGCCGCCGACGCCGATAATCAGGTCTGGATTCTTCTCTTTTAACAGTTTCCAGCGACCCAACTGATGGAAGACTTTTTCCTGAGCCTTCTCGCGGATTGAGCAGGTGTTCAGCAGCAGCACATCCGCTTCTTCCGCCACGTCGGTCAGTTGATAGCCGTGGGTGGCATCCAGCAGATCGGCCATCTTCGATGAATCGTACTCGTTCATCTGACAGCCCCAGGTTTTAATATGGAGTTTTTTGGTCATCGACTTGCTCTTGCGAAATAGTAGCCAGGAATGCAGGGCGCATAGTGTAATGCTTTGCTGCCGTTGTGACCAGTATGAGCGTTATCAGCCCTTGGGGGTAAAAATCCTGTAAACTTAAAGCATATTGCTAACAGGATGATTGACCATGACAAATCAACCAACGGAAATTGCCATTGTCGGCGGAGGAATGGTCGGTGGCGCACTGGCGCTGGGACTGGCACAGCACGGATTTACGGTAACGGTTATCGAACATGCCGAACCTGCACCGTTTGTCGCAGGTAGTGAGCCGGACGTGCGGATCTCAGCGATCAGCGCGGCTTCGGTATCATTGCTTAAAGGTTTAGGCGTCTGGGATGCGGTACAGGCCATGCGTTGCCATCCTTATCGCAGACTGGAAACCTGGGAGTGGGAAACCGCGCATGTGGTGTTTGACGCAGCTGAATTAAAGCTGCCGTTGCTGGGCTATATGGTGGAAAACACCGTCCTGCAACAGGCGCTGTGGCAGGCGCTGGAAGCGCATCCGAAAGTAACGTTACGTGTACCTACCTCGCTGATTGCGCTGCATCGCCATAATGATCTTCAGGAGCTGGAACTGAAGGGCGGTGAAACGATCCGCGCGAAGCTGGTGATTGGTGCCGACGGCGCAAATTCGCAGGTGCGGCAGATGGCGGGAATTGGCGTTCATGCCTGGCAGTATGCGCAGTCGTGTATGTTGATTAGCGTACAGTGTGAGAACGATCCCGGCGACAGCACCTGGCAGCAATTTACCCCGGACGGACCGCGTGCGTTTCTGCCGTTGTTTGATAACTGGGCATCGCTGGTGTGGTATGACTCTCCGGCGCGTATTCGCCAGTTGCAGAATATGAATATGGCGCAGCTCCAGACGGAAATCGCGAAGCATTTCCCGTCGCGTCTGGGTTATGTGACACCGCTTGCCGCTGGTGCGTTTCCGCTGACGCGTCGCCATGCGTTGCAGTATGTGCAGCCAGGGCTTGCGCTGGTGGGCGATGCCGCGCATACCATCCATCCGCTGGCGGGGCAGGGGGTGAATCTTGGTTATCGTGATGTCGATGCCCTGATTGACGTTCTGGTGAACGCCCGCAGCTACGGCGAAGCGTGGGCCAGTTATCCGATCCTCAAACGTTACCAGATGCGGCGCATGGCGGATAACTTCATTATGCAAAGCGGTATGGATCTGTTTTATGCCGGATTCAGCAATAATCTACCGCCGCTGCGTTTTGTGCGTAATCTCGGGTTAATGGCGGCGGAGCGTGCGGGCGTACTGAAACGTCAGGCGCTGAAATATGCGTTAGGATTATAGCCTTACAACATTGCCGGATGCATGCCAACCGTAGGTCGGATAAGACGCGGCAGCGTCGCATCCGACATTGAAGGATAAGACGTGTCAACATCGCATTCGACATTGAATATACGCAGAAAAACAAAAAGCTCGCCGAAGCGAGCTTTTTTAATGTGGCTGGGGTACGAGGATTCGAACCTCGGAATGCCGGAATCAGAATCCGGTGCCTTACCGCTTGGCGATACCCCAACAAATTTGTTTTTGAATTTGCCGAACGTATTCGACACATTCAGAATTTGGTGGCTACGACGGGATTCGAACCTGTGACCCCATCATTATGAGTGATGTGCTCTAACCAACTGAGCTACGTAGCCAGATTGTTTCTTCGATGGCTGGGGTACCTGGATTCGAACCAGGGAATGCCGGTATCAAAAACCGGTGCCTTACCGCTTGGCGATACCCCAATAACCGGGCGATGAACCGCTTACTCGAAGAATATGGCTGGGGTACCTGGATTCGAACCAGGGAATGCCGGTATCAAAAACCGGTGCCTTACCGCTTGGCGATACCCCATCCGTACAACGCTTTCTGGTGAATGGTGCGGGAGGCGAGACTTGAACTCGCACACCTTGCGGCGCCAGAACCTAAATCTGGTGCGTCTACCAATTTCGCCACTCCCGCAAAAAAAGATGGTGGCTACGACGGGATTCGAACCTGTGACCCCATCATTATGAGTGATGTGCTCTAACCAACTGAGCTACGTAGCCATCTTTTTTTCGCGATACCTTATCGGCGTTGCGGGGCGCATTATGCGTATAGAGCCTTGCAGCGTCAACCTCTTTTTCAAGGAAAATTGCTCGAAAGTGACTGTTTGGTTAGGTTGCGAACAGCGTGGCGCTATATTCGTCAATTATTGTTTACTTTGTGTTTTTTTCCCACCCTACAGCCATTCTTTTGTCGTACAGGATGAAATTCGGAATTCAACAATAGTGGTGGGAAATTAATCTATGAAGTACTGGCCTACAGTGATGAATTGTCAAACAGTGATGTGGCAAACCCGGAACATTTCCTTACTGCATATCAGAATCAACAAGCTCCCCAGTAACTGAAATTGCCCCGGATTTCTCCGGGGCGTTAATACACTTCTTATTTATATGCCGACTGGTGAACGCCGACCGCGCGGCCAGACGGATCGTCCATTTTCTTGAACGCTTCATCCCACTCGATCGCTTTGGCAGAAGAACAGGCGACGGATGGGCCGCCCGGTACGCACTCAGCGGCGCTCGGAAGCGGGAACAATTCTTCAAAGATTTCCCGGTACAGATACGCTTCTTTTGAGGTCGGTGTGTTGTACGGGAAGCGGAAGCGGGCGGTTTCCAGTTGTTGATCAGAAACTTGCTGCGCCGCCACTTCTTTCAGGGTGTCGATCCAGCTATAACCGACGCCATCCGAGAACTGCTCTTTCTGCCGCCAGGCCACGCTTGCGGGCAAATACGATTCAAAACATTCACGCAGGATGTGTTTTTCCATTTTGCCGTTGCCGCACATTTTATCCTGTGGGTTAATGCGCATTGCCACATCGAGGAATTTCTTGTCGAGGAACGGAACGCGTGCTTCCACGCCCCAGGCTGACATCGCTTTGTTGGCGCGCGCGCAGTCATACATATGTAGAGCCAGCAGTTTACGTACTGTCTCTTCATGTAGCTCTTTGGCGTTCGGCGCTTTGTGGAAGTAAAGATAACCACCAAACACTTCGTCAGAACCTTCACCGGACAGCACCATTTTAATGCCCATCGCCTTGATCTTACGCGACATTAAATACATCGGTGTTGAAGCACGAATAGTCGTCACGTCATACGTTTCGATGTGGTAAATCACGTCGCGGATGGCATCGAGACCTTCCTGTACGGTGAAGTGAATTTCATGATGTACAGTACCCAGATGGTTTGCCACTTCCTGTGCCGCTTTCAGATCCG
Organism: Escherichia sp. MR; assembly: GCF_005280595.1. Lineage (NCBI taxonomy): Bacteria > Pseudomonadati > Pseudomonadota > Gammaproteobacteria > Enterobacterales > Enterobacteriaceae > Escherichia > Escherichia sp. MR. The sequence continues at coordinate 68,091 of NZ_SZVK01000016.1, forward strand.
GTGAACCCGGCAGACCCACGGCAAAAGAGTGCAACTGCGGCCACCAGGCTTCGGAACGTTCCTGATCTTCCACGCGACGGGCGGCGTATTTCTTGGTGATAGCGGAAATAATTGAGGAATCCAGACCACCAGAGAGCAGCACACCGTAAGGCACATCAGACATCAGATGGCTTTTCACGGAATCTTCCAATGCCTGACGTAGCTCGTTTTTGTCGGTCACGTTATCTTTCACCGCATCGTAGTCGAACCAGTCACGGTGATAATAAGAACGGATTTCGCCGTCCTGACTCCACAAATAGCTCCCCGCCGGGAACTCTTTAATCGTGCGGCAAACCGGCACGAGGGCTTTCATTTCTGAGGCCACATACAGCTGACCGTGTTCGTCATAGCCCATATACAGCGGGATGATCCCCAGATGGTCGCGACCAATCAGGTATGCATCTTTTTCGCTGTCGTACAGGGCAAAGGCAAACATGCCCTGCAAATTGTCAAGAAATTCCGCCCCTTTTTCCTGATATTGCGCGAGGATCACTTCGCAGTCAGATCCGGTCTGGAACTGGTAACGATCGCCATACTCAGCACGCAGTGCCTGGTGGTTGTAGATTTCACCGTTTACTGCCAGCACATGAGTTTTTTGTTGGTTGTAGAGAGGTTGCGCCCCCGCGTTAACGTCAACAATTGACAGACGTTCGTGAGCGAGAATGGCGTTATCGCTGGCATAAATACCGGACCAGTCCGGGCCACGATGACGCATCAGGCGTGACAGCTCGAGTGCTTTTTTACGCAGTTCAACTGCGTCTGTTTTGATATCGAATACGCCAAAAATTGAACACATAACCTTCTCCGTTAACCTGGTATTTGTTGCTTGTTGTGTTTGCTTGTTTAAAAAAATGCCGCAAAGCAGCACTGTGCGCAAGCGATTTGGCGGTGGAAAAATAAAAAACGTAATGGTGATTGCTGATTGATGAAAAAGGGTAGGGTATGGTGGCGTGTTTATTGATGAATCGATAATTTTTAGCGGGTTTTATTGAATGGTTATATTTTACGGGGGCCAAATTGCTGACAAAGTGCGATTTGTTCATGCCGGATGCGGCGTGAACGCCTTATCCGGCCTACAAAAGCATGAAAATTCAATGTATTGCAGGAGCTGCGTAGGCCTGATAAGCGTAGCGCATCAGGCAGTTTGGCGTTTGTCATCAGAGCCACCCACGTCCGCAGACGTGGGTGGTATTCAGATAACGTCGATTTCAGCGACTGACGGGTAAATCCAGCTTGGGCGGAACGGCATACTGTCGATATCGTCAAGCGACGAAACACCAGAGAGCACAAGAATCGTCTCCAGACCGGCCTGGAAGCCCGCCAGAATGTCGGTACGCAAGTTATCGCCGACAATCACCGTTTCTTCCGAATGCGCCTGCATTTTGTTTAATGCTGCGCGGATGATCCACGGGCTGGGCTTACCAACATAGAACGGTTTGCGCCCGGAGATTTTCTCAATCCCTGCACACAACGCGCCACAGGCGGGATAAAAACCGCGCCCATGAGTATCCGGGTTGGTGGCGATAAAGCGCGCACCGTTAGCGACGAAATAGGCTGCTTTATGCATCATGTCCCAGTTGTAGGAACGCGTTTCGCCAACAATCACAAAATCAGGGTTCACATCGGTAATAGTGAAACCGGCTTTGTACAGTTCATGAATCAGTGCACCTTCGCCCACCACATACGCTTTCTTGCCTTCCTGGCGACGCAGGAAATCGGCGGTCGCCATCGCAGAGGTATAAAACACGCTATCCGGCACATCGACACCGGCAGTGGCAAAGCGGTTCGCCAGATCTTGCCCGGTCTGCGAAGGATAGTTGGTCAGCAACACCAGCGGCAGGCCTTTATCCATAATCCCGTGCAAAAATTCCGCTGCACCTGGTACGGCGACATTATCGTGCATCAGCACGCCGTCGATATCGCAAATTACATTTTTAATGGTCATGGACTACCCAGAATATTGACAACAATAAGCGCCACTATAAAAGCACATTAATTTTCCAGCAAATGCTGGAGCAAAATACCGTTGAGCATGGCGCGTTTTACCAGCGCAAAAGCGCCGATTGCTGAGCGGTGATCCAGCTCAGAACGTACCACCGGCAGATTAGTGCGAAATGCCTTCAGCGCCTGGGTATTAATGCAGCTTTCAATAGCAGGGAGCAGCACTTTATCGGCTTCGGTGATTTCACCGGCAATAACAATTTTTTGCGGATTAAATAAGTTGATAGCAATGGCGATGGTTTTACCCAGATGACGACCGACATACTCAATCACTTCCGACGCCAGACCGTCACCTTTGTTCGCGGCTTTGCAGATAGTTTTGATGGTGCAATCGTCCAGCGGCACGCGACTCTGGTAGCCCTGCTTTAACAGATTCAACACCCGTTGTTCAATGGCAGCGTTGGCAGCGATAGTTTCCAGACAACCAAAGTTGCCGCAGTGGCAGCGTTCACCCAGCGGTTCGACCTGAATATGACCAATTTCACCAACGTTGCCGTTGCGACCGATAAAAATGCGCCCGTTAGAGATAATTCCGGCTCCGGTTCCGCGATGTACTCGCACCAGAATGGAGTCTTCGCAATCCTGACTTGCACCGAAGTAGTGCTCTGCCAGCGCCAGACTACGGATATCGTGGCCGACAAAACAGGTCACTTTAAAACGCTCTTCCAGTGCTTCTACCAGCCCCCAGTTTTCCACCTGAATATGCGGCATGTAATGAATTTTGCCGCTGTCCGGGTCAACAAGCCCAGGCAGGATCACGGAAATCGCGATCAGCTCGCGCAGTTTGCGCTGGTAGCTATCAATAAACTGAGCAATGGCATTCAGCAGGGCATGTTCCAGCGTCTGCTGGGTTCGTTCAGGCAGCGGGTAATGTTCTTCTGCCAGCACTTTGCTACTGAGATCAAACAGGGTGATGGTGGCATCGTGACGACCAAGTCGTACGCCGATAGCGTGGAAATTACGAGTTTCAGTGACGATGGAGATAGCGCGGCGGCCTCCGGTGGAGGCCTGCTGATCGACTTCTTTGATCAGCCCGCGCTCGATAAGCTGACGTGTAATTTTGGTTACGCTGGCGGGGGCAAGCTGGCTTTGCTCAGCAATCTGAATTCGCGAGATTGGCCCGAACTGGTCAATCAGGCGATAAACCGCCGCGCTGTTAAGCTGTTTTACGAGATCAACATTACCTATCTGAGCTTGTCCGCCTGGTGTCATACTTTCTCTTATTGAGTTACGACCTCGTTACCATTAACGATGGTCTTAGTGATTTTAAAATCAGGTGTGAATGCGGTCAGGTTGGCCACTTTGCCTGCGGCGAGCGTGCCGAGACGTTTTTCAACGCCAATTGCACGTGCCGGGTAGAGCGTCGCCATACGCAAAACTTCATCCAGTGCGATACCGCAATGTTCGACCAGATTACGCACGCCTTCAATCATGGTTAAGGATGAACCGCTTAACGTACCATTTTCATCCACACAAAGTCCGTTGCGGTAGTATATTGTTTTACCCGCAAAAATGAACTGTTCAATATTGGCGCCTGCTGGTGCAGTAGCGTCGGTGACCAGACACAGTTTGTCGCCTTTCAGACGCTTGGCGTTGCGGATGTTAGCGTAATCAACGTGCAAGCCATCGGCAATAATACCGCAATAAATGTCGGCGTCATCGAGGATCGCGCCCGCCAGACCTGGCTCGCGACCGGTAATATACGGCATCGCGTTGTACAGATGGGTGGCAAAGGTAATCCCCGCGCGGAAACCGGCTTTCGCTTCTTTCAGTGTTGCGTTGGAGTGACCGGCAGAAACTACAATCCCGGCATTTGCCAGTTTGCTGATCACTTCCGCAGGAACCATTTCCGGTGCCAGGGTAACTTTAGTAATCACATCAGCGTTTTCGCACAGGAAATCAACCAGCGCAGCATCGGGTTTACGCACGAAGTTCGGATTATGAGTGCCTTTTTTCACCAGATTCAGCCACGGACCTTCCAGATGCAAACCTAGCGCCTGGTTCGGATGGTTTGCCAGGTACTCACGCATTACGCGCACACCCTGTTTCATCAGGTCATCGCTGGTGGTGATAAGCGTTGGCAGATAGTTAGTACAGCCAGATTTCTCATTGGCTTTTTGCATGATTTCCAGCGTTTCAACGCTTACCGCTTCCGCAGTATCGTTGAACTGTACGCCGCCGCAGCCGTTTAACTGCACATCAATAAAACCGGGGGAGAGAATGGCTCCGTTCAGTGAACGTTGTTCAATCTCTGGCGGCAGTTCCGCTACCGGACAGACACTTTTAATCAGGCCATCAGCGATAACAACCGCGTGGTCATCAAGAAATTCGTGACCGGTAAAGATCCGGCCCTGGGTTAATGCATACATTCCGACCCCCGATTTTAAAAATAATATTGCCCTGAGCAAGGTGTCAGGGCAGGGATAACAATTACAGACCTTTGATATTTTCTGCTTCTAATTCATTGAAATATCTTAAAGTCTTAACTTTCAGCTCCATGGTGGAAGGTTCATCGCACACCATGATCGCTTTCGGATGCAGTTGCAGACAGCTGATGGTCCACATATGGTTAACGCAACCTTCAACTGCGGCTTGCAGCGCCAGTGCTTTCTGGCTACCCAGAACCAGAATCATCACTTCTTCGGCATCCAGCAATGTACCAACACCGACAGTCAGAGCATATTTTGGCACCTGATTGACATCGTTATCAAAGAAACGAGAGTTAGCAACGCGAGTGTCATGAGTCAGGGTTTTGATACGGGTGCGAGAAGCCAGGGAGGAGGCTGGTTCGTTAAATGCGATGTGACCGTCGTTACCTACGCCGCCCATAAACAGATGAATTTTACCGTAAGAGCGGATTTTTTCTTCATACTGGCGGCACTCGGCGTCGATATCCGGGGCGTTACCGTTGAGAAGGTTGATATTTTCTGCTGGAATATCAACGTGATCGAAGAAGTTACGGTGCATAAAGCTGTAGTAGCTTTCCGGATGCTCTTTTGGCAGACCGACATATTCATCCATGTTGAAGGTGACAACGTGCTTAAAGCTGACCTGGCCTGCTTTATGCATTTCGACTAACGCTTTATAGGTGGTCATTGGTGTGCCGCCGGTCGGCAGACCGAGCACGAACGGACGATCGGCAGTCGGTTTGAACGCGTTGATACGATTAACGATATGGCGAGCAGCCCATTTGCCGACCTGTTCAGCGGTAGTCAGGGGGATCAGTCTCATTATTCACCTCAATAAGTAAAATGTAAGCCGTTGGCGGATTAGGCATCTTTAAGCGTAACCTGGATTTGCGCAGACAGGCGTCAATCCGACCTGATTTTTTGAATGATAAAATAAGTTTTCTGGTTTAGCCAGTAAAAGGGAGTGATGATAACGATATTTGGTGACAAAACTCACAAAAGACACGCGTTTAATTTGCGGTACGAATTAATTTTTTACACACTCTGTAGCAGATGATCTAACAATATGATTACAGAACATCGGCAGTACAGTTTGCAGCAAAATAAAAATACGGCGTTAAACAAGCCAAATAGGGTTCTCGTAGGGGGAATAAGATGAATATTTTAGGGTTTTTCCAGCGACTCGGTAGGGCGTTACAGCTCCCTATCGCAGTACTGCCGGTGGCGGCGCTGTTGCTGCGATTCGGTCAGCCAGATTTACTTAACGTTGCGTTTATTGCCCAGGCGGGCGGCGCGATTTTTGATAACCTCGCATTAATCTTCGCCATCGGCGTGGCATCCAGCTGGTCCAAAGACAGCGCAGGTGCGGCGGCGCTGGCGGGTGCGGTAGGTTACTTTGTGTTAACCAAAGCGATGGTGACCATCAACCCGGAAATCAATATGGGTGTACTGGCGGGTATCATTACCGGCCTGGTCGGTGGTGCAGCCTATAACCGTTGGTCCGATATTAAACTGCCGGACTTCCTGAGCTTTTTCGGCGGCAAACGTTTTGTGCCGATTGCCACTGGCTTCTTCTGCCTGGTATTGGCGGCTATTTTTGGTTATGTCTGGCCACCGGTGCAGCACGCTATTCATGCTGGTGGTGAATGGATCGTTTCTGCGGGCGCGCTGGGTTCCGGTATCTTTGGTTTCATCAACCGTCTGCTGATCCCAACTGGTCTGCATCAGGTGCTGAACACCATTGCCTGGTTCCAGATTGGTGAATTTACCAACGCGGCAGGGACGGTTTTCCACGGCGACATCAACCGCTTCTATGCCGGTGACGGCACTGCGGGGATGTTCATGTCCGGCTTCTTCCCGATCATGATGTTTGGTCTGCCGGGTGCGGCACTGGCGATGTACTTCGCAGCACCGAAAGAGCGTCGTCCGATGGTTGGCGGGATGCTGCTTTCCGTTGCTATCACCGCGTTCCTGACTGGTGTTACCGAGCCGCTGGAATTCCTGTTCATGTTCCTTGCGCCGCTGCTGTACCTTCTGCACGCACTGCTGACCGGTATCAGCCTGTTTGTGGCAACGCTGCTGGGTATTCACGCGGGCTTCTCCTTCTCTGCGGGCGCCATCGACTATGCGTTGATGTATAACCTGCCGGCAGCCAGCCAGAACGTCTGGATGCTGCTGGTGATGGGCGTTATCTTCTTCGTTATCTACTTTGTGGTGTTCAGTGCAGTTATCCGCATGTTCAACCTGAAAACGCCAGGCCGTGAAGATAAAGAAGACGAAATTGTTACTGAAGAAGCCAACAGCAACACTGAAGAAGGTCTGACTCAACTGGCGACCAACTATATTGCTGCGGTTGGCGGTAGCGACAACCTGAAAGCGATTGACGCCTGTATTACCCGTCTGCGCCTGACGGTGGGTGACTCAGCCCGCGTCAACGATGCGATGTGTAAACGTCTGGGTGCTTCTGGGGTGGTGAAACTGAACAAACAGACCATCCAGGTGATTGTTGGTGCGAAAGCGGAATCTATCGGTGATGCGATGAAGAAAGTCGTTGCTCGTGGCCCGGTAGCTGCTGCTTCTGCTGAAGCGGCTCCGGCAACTGCCGCGCCGGCAGCAAAACCACAGGCTGTACCAAATGCAGTGTCTATCGCTGAGCTGGTATCGCCGATTACTGGTGATGTTGTCGCACTGGATCAGGTGCCAGACGAAGCGTTCGCCAGCAAAGCGGTGGGCGACGGTGTAGCGGTGAAACCGACGGATAAAATCGTTGTATCACCAGCCGCAGGGACTATCGTAAAAATCTTCAACACCAACCACGCGTTCTGCCTGGAAACCGAAAAAGGCGCGGAGATCGTCGTCCACATGGGTATCGACACCGTGGCGCTGGAAGGTAAAGGCTTTAAGCGTTTGGTGGAAGAGGGGGCGCAGGTAAGTGCAGGGCAACCGATTCTGGAAATGGATCTGGATTACCTGAATGCTAACGCCCGCTCGATGATTAGCCCGGTGGTTTGCAGCAATATCGACGATTTCAGCGGTCTGATCATTAAAGCCCAGGGTCATGTTGTGGCGGGTCAAACGCCGCTGTATGAAATCAAAAAGTAATCTGTTTCATGCCTGATGCGACGCTTGACGCGTCTTATCAGGCCTACAAAAGCTCAGTGTAGGTTGGATAAGATGCACCAGCGTCGCATCCAACAATGACACAGGAGTGGCAAAAGCGGCGGATATCATCTTCGCCGCTTTTTTTTTCATCAATCATCCCCATAATCTCAGTGAGATTTTCTATTTTCTCTAACTAACAGTTGTCAGCCTGTCCCGCTTATAAGATCATACGCCGTTATACGTTGTTTACGCTTTGAGGAATCCACGATGAGTGAGGCAGAAGCCCGCCCGACTAACTTTATTCGTCAGATCATTGATGAAGATCTGGCCAGTGGCAAGCACACCACAGTACACACCCGTTTCCCGCCAGAACCAAATGGCTATCTGCATATTGGTCATGCGAAATCTATCTGCCTGAACTTCGGGATCGCTCAGGACTATAAAGGCCAGTGCAACCTGCGTTTCGACGACACTAACCCGGTAAAAGAAGATATCGAGTACGTAGAGTCGATCAAAAACGACGTTGAATGGTTAGGTTTTCACTGGTCTGGTAACGTTCGTTACTCCTCCGACTATTTTGATCAGCTCCATGCCTATGCGATCGAATTGATCAATAAAGGCCTGGCGTATGTCGATGAACTGACGCCGGAACAGATCCGCGAATACCGTGGCACCCTGACGCAGCCGGGTAAAAACAGTCCGTACCGCGACCGCAGCGTTGAAGAGAACCTGGCGCTGTTCGAAAAAATGCGTACCGGCGGTTTTGAAGAAGGTAAAGCCTGCCTGCGTGCGAAAATCGACATGGCTTCGCCGTTTATCGTGATGCGCGATCCGGTGCTGTACCGCATTAAATTTGCTGAACACCACCAGACCGGCAACAAGTGGTGCATCTACCCGATGTACGACTTCACCCACTGCATCAGCGATGCGCTGGAAGGTATTACGCACTCTCTGTGTACGCTGGAGTTCCAGGACAACCGTCGTCTGTATGACTGGGTTCTGGACAACATCACCATTCCTGTTCATCCGCGCCAGTACGAATTCTCGCGCCTGAATCTGGAATACACCGTGATGTCCAAGCGTAAGCTGAACCAGTTGGTGACCGACAAGCACGTAGAAGGCTGGGACGATCCGCGTATGCCGACCATTTCTGGTCTGCGTCGTCGTGGTTACACTGCGGCTTCTATTCGTGAGTTCTGCAAACGCATCGGCGTGACCAAGCAGGACAACACCATTGAGATGGCATCTCTGGAATCCTGTATTCGTGAAGATCTCAACGAAAACGCGCCGCGCGCAATGGCGGTTATCGATCCAGTGAAACTGGTTATCGAAAACTATCAGGGCGAAGGCGAAATGGTCACTATGCCGAACCATCCGAACAAACCGGAAATGGGTAGCCGTCAGGTGCCGTTTAGCGGTGAGATTTGGATCGATCGCGCCGATTTCCGCGAAGAAGCTAACAAGCAGTACAAGCGTCTGGTGCTGGGTAAAGAAGTGCGTCTGCGTAATGCTTACGTGATTAAAGCAGAACGCGTGGAGAAAGATGCCGAAGGCAATATCACCACCATCTTCTGTACTTACGATGCCGACACTTTAAGCAAAGATCCGGCTGATGGTCGTAAAGTGAAAGGCGTTATTCACTGGGTAAGCGCGGCACATGCGCTGCCGGTTGAAATCCGCCTGTACGATCGCCTGTTCAGCGTGCCGAATCCAGGCGCTGCGGATGATTTCCTGTCGGTGATTAACCCAGAATCGCTGGTCATCAAACAGGGCTTTGCTGAACCGTCTCTGAAAGACGCGGTAGCGGGTAAAGCGTTCCAGTTTGAGCGTGAAGGTTACTTCTGCCTCGACAGCCGCCATTCTACGGCGGAAAAACCGGTATTTAACCGCACCGTTGGGCTGCGTGATACCTGGGCAAAGGTTGGCGAGTAATTCTAAGTTTCACCATGCCGGATGCGGCGTAAATGCCGCATCCGGCAAGAAACACACAAACAGTATCAAACGCTAAATTGCCTGATGCGCTACGCTTATCAGGCCTACGAGATCTCTACAATATATTGAATTTGCGTGCTTTTGTAGGTCGGATAAGGCGTTTACGCCACATCCGGCATGAAACATACAAAAATCCCAAACGCCGCGCTCTGTGGCGTTTTTTCTGCTTATCATCGCGAATTAATTCCGCTTCGCAATTTATCCGTAAAATAAATTTAAAAACACAAATCATAATTAAATAAAATGTAACCGCTTTCATCCTACTGGAAAGCCACATATTTTTTCTTCTACAAACTCTTCTGCTGCAAACTTAAATCCTGTAACAAAAATCATCAAAATATGTGCGGTTGCTCATGTTCTTACATTCTCGTTACAGAAAGAGATTGATAATTCGCGTCGCGAAAAATAGTCTGTTCCTGTAGTCAGCGAGACTTTTCTCAACGCTACTTTTTTAATTTTTATTTTTTTCGCTGTTCACCTGTGGTGCAGCAATTTATACGTCAAAGAGGATTAACCCATGCGTGCGTTTAGTGGCAAACGTAGTACGCTGGCGCTGGCTATCGCCGGTGTTACAGCAATGTCGGGCTTTATGGCAATGCCGGAGGCTCGCGCCGAAGGATTCATCGACGATTCAACCTTAACCGGCGGTATCTATTACTGGCAGCGTGAACGCGACCGTAAAGACGTTACCGACGGTGACAAATACAAAACCAACCTTTCTCACTCCACCTGGAACGCCAACCTCGATTTTCAGTCTGGTTATGCTGCTGATATGTTCGGCCTTGATATTGCCGCATTTACGGCGATTGAAATGGCAGAAAACGGCGATAGCTCCCACCCGAACGAAATCGCGTTTTCAAAAAGTAATAAAGCCTATGACGAAGACTGGTCCGGCGATAAAAGCGGTATAAGCCTGTATAAAGCAGCGGCCAAATTTAAATACGGTCCGGTGTGGGCGAGGGCAGGTTATATTCAGCCAACCGGTCAGACGCTGTTAGCGCCGCACTGGAGCTTTATGCCGGGTACTTATCAGGGGGCGGAAGCCGGGGCGAATTTTGATTACGGCGATGCCGGTGCGTTGAGTTTCTCCTACATGTGGACCAACGAATACAAAGCGCCGTGGCATCTGGAAATGGATGAGTTTTATCAGAACGATAAGACTACCAAAGTTGATTATCTGCACTCCCTCGGGGCGAAGTACGACTTCAAAAATAACTTCGTACTGGAAGCGGCGTTTGGTCAGGCGGAAGGGTATATCGATCAATATTTTGCCAAAGCCAGCTATAAATTTGATATCGCCGGTAGCCCGTTAACCACCAGCTACCAGTTCTACGGTACGCGCGACAAAGTTGACGATCGCAGCGTCAACGATCTTTATGACGGCACCGCCTGGCTGCAGGCGTTGACCTTTGGCTACCGGGCGGCTGACGTAGTGGATTTGCGCCTCGAAGGCACCTGGGTTAAAGCCGATGGTCAGCAGGGATACTTCCTGCAACGTATGACCCCAACCTACGCTTCCTCGAACGGTCGCCTGGATATCTGGTGGGATAACCGCTCTGACTTTAACGCCAACGGCGAAAAAGCGGTCTTCTTCGGTGCGATGTATGACCTGAAAAACTGGAATCTTCCCGGCTTCGCCATCGGCGCTTCCTACGTTTATGCATGGGATGCCAAACCAGCGACATGGCAGAGCAATCCGGATGCGTACTACGACAAAAACCGGACTATCGAAGAGTCTGCTTACAGTCTGGATGCGGTCTACACCATTCAGGACGGTCGCGCCAAGGGCACGATGTTCAAACTGCATTTCACCGAATACGACAACCACTCCGACATCCCAAGCTGGGGTGGCGGTTACGGCAACATCTTCCAGGATGAGCGTGACGTGAAATTCATGGTTATCGCGCCGTTCACTATCTTCTGATGCCCGACGCGGCAGGTATTTCGCCTGCCGCGCGTTTGAGGAATTTGCTATGAAAAAACTGATTCTCATCGCCATGATGGCATCGGGGCTGGTGGCTTGTGCGCAATCAACCGCGCCACAGGAAGACAGTCGTCTAAAAGAAGCTTACAGCGCCTGCATCAACACAGCACAAGGCCCGCCGGAAAAAATTGAGGCCTGCCAGAGCGTGTTAAACGTGCTGAAGAAAGAGAAACAACATCAGCAGTTTGCCGACCAGGAAAGTGTGCGGGTACTGGATTATCAGCAGTGTCTGCGCGCAACGCAAACCGGTAACGACCAGGCAGTGAAAGCCGATTGCGATAAAGTCTGGCAGGAAATTCGCAGTAATAACGCTACGCAGTAAAAACAAAAAAAGCGAGGGCTATAACTCTCGCTTGTTCTTATTTCCCTGGTATAAAAAAGCCAACCCGCAGGTTGGCTTTTCTCGTTCAGGCTGACTTATTTGCCTTCGTGCGCGTGCTCATCTTCGCGGCAATCGCCTTCGGCGCAGTGACCGTAAAGATAGAGACTATGGTTAGTCAGGCGAATACCATGTTTCGCGGCGATTTCACGCTGACGCGCTTCGATAGATTCATCACTAAATTCAATAACCTTGCCGCAGTCGAGGCAGATCAGGTGATCGTGATGATGTTGCTGGGTCAGTTCAAATACGGATTTACCGCCTTCAAAATTGTGGCGGGTGACGATACCGGCATCGTCAAACTGGTTCAGTACGCGATATACCGTAGCCAGACCAATTTCTTCACCCATATCGATCAGACGTTTATATAAATCTTCCGCACTGACGTGATGGTTGTCCGGCTCCTGAAGAACTTCCAGGATTTTTAAACGAGGAAGCGTTACTTTCAGGCCAGCTTTCTTTAGGGCGGTATTGTTATCAGTCATGCGGAATCTGTCCTGTTACTAAGCGGTTCACTTCATTAGGAGAAGTGACAGAATTTGCTCTTGAGATAATGCGTATCATTATAGAATTGCCACGCCTAAATGAAAACTACAAGTCCCTGGCAAATATTGTTAATAAAAACGTGGCTTAGCTTACATTTACATCGGCAAGGCCACTTCAATACTGGAACATTGTACAGGTACTACGGCAAAAGTTACAAATTTGTAGCAATTATTTTGATTGGCATTATCTATTAATACGGCGTAGACATTAGCCTACACCGCATCACATCAGGCGTTGATAATTTCGTCGAGATGCAGCTCTTCAGAAATTTGCTTAACCCATTTTTCCACGCGTTCAGCGGTCAGTTCCGGCTGACGGTCTTCGTCAATAGCCAGGCCGACAAAGTGATCGTCATCTGCCAGACCTTTTGATGCTTCGAAATGGTAGCCCGCAGTTGGCCAGTGACCCACGATAGTCGCGCCGCGCGGTTCGATGATGTCACGGATAGTGCCTAATGCATCACAGAAATATTCGGCGTAATCTTCCTGGTCGCCACAGCCAAACAGGGCAACCAGTTTACCATTGAAATCAATCTCTTCGAGAGTCGGGAAGAAGTCGTCCCAGTCACACTGCGCTTCGCCGTAATACCAGGTTGGGATACCCAGCAGCAGAATGTCATAAGCTTCCAGATCTTCTTTGCTGCTTTTTGCAATGTCATGGACATCGGCAACGTCTTTACCAAGCTGTTTTTGAATCATTTTTGCGATATTTTCGGTATTACCGGTGTCGCTGCCGAAAAAGATGCCAGTGATAGCCATGAGTGAAATAACCTCTTGAAACTTATTGAAATGGGGGTGGCAAATTGCCCACGGATAAAGGCAATCATAGCAGAACAGGCAGTCTTGCGGAATCAGCAAACGGGCAGGACTGCACACTGTGCTACATGAAAGTGGAAATTTAAACGATGCCTTGACTACGCAGTGCCGCCAACTGCTGCATCAAAATCTCTTCGATCAGTTCGCTACGGCTCATATTGCGCGACTCTGCCAGCTCATTCAGCGCCTCGACAGCTTCCGCGTTCAGCTTCAGTTCGACACGCTTAAGACCACGTACTTTGTCGCGTTTTAGCTGGTTGCGTTTATTAATACGCAGCTGTTCATCGCGCGAAAGCGGATTGGTTTTCGGTCGTCCCGGTCGACGCTCGTGCGCGAACAGATCTAATGTCGTACGGTCCGTTTGTTCTTTGGCCATGATCTTGGTGACTTCGGGGGAAACAATCAGCCGGGCGTCTGCCCGGATGGATAGCGCGCCATAATACATCAGCGCGATGAGTCACGCCAACGCCCACGCGCGGAAAGCGACGCGGACGCTGGGTTTTTAATCAGTTGCGTTAATCATTGAGATAGCGACGGATGGCGCGCAGTACCGCATCAGGTTTTTCGGCGTGTACCCAGTGACCCGCACCCGCAATCACATGCGCCCGTGCCTGCGGGAATTGCGCCAGTAAATCATCACGATATTGTTCAGTGACATACGGTGAATTACCGCCGGGGATAAACAGGGCAGGGTGATCCCATGCCGGGATTTTCTCCCAGCCAACGATATGCGGATACTGATCCCACAACACTGGCACGTTAAAACGCCATTCACCATCAACGTAAGATTTCAGCAGAAACTGAATCACCCCTTCTTCATTCAGATGTTGGCGCATCACCGTTGCTGCCTGCTGTCGTGTTTGCGCGCTGGATTCGCTGACGGCGTTGATGGCGGCGAAAATCTCATCATGACGACGCACGTGATAATCAACCGGCGCAATATCGATCGCCACCAGCTTATCGATGCGATCGGGGGCTAGTGCAGTTAGCGCCATAACGGCTTTACCGCCCATAGAGTGACCGATAAACGTCGCTTTTTCGATCTGTTGTGCATCCAGCGTATCCAGCAGATCTTGCGCCATTGCTGGATAATTCATCACAGGATCGCGCGGTGAAAGTCCGTGGTTACGCATATCGACCTGGATAATATTGTGGTCGCTCACCAGGTCGCGCGCCAGAACGCCGAGGTTGTCGAGACTACCAAACAAACCGTGGACGAGGACGATGGGAGAATTATTATGCTGGTTTTGTGCAGATTGCGCGCGGATATTCAATTTCATGGCAAAGTTCTTTTTTTCGCGAAGTCGGGTTAGGGTATTATGTTGACCATTGTGCCACAGGGCTGCAACAAATAAGGTTTAATCCGAGTTTTTCTGCAAGCCAGGCTTGACGCTATCCGCTGCCGGGATTTATTCATATACTCCTGGCGACTTGTATTCAGCTAAGACACCGCACTGGATTAAGATGAAAACGATTGAAGTTGATGATGAACTCTACAGCTATATTGCCAGCCACACTAAGCATATCGGCGAGAGCGCATCCGACATTTTACGGCGCATGTTGAAATTTTCCGCCGCATCACAGCCTGCTGCTCCGGTGACGAAAGAGGTTCGCATTGCGTCGCCTGCTATCGTCGAAGCGAAGCCGATCAAAACGATTAAAGACAAAGTACGCGCAATGCGTGAACTTCTGCTTTCCGATGAATACGCAGAGCAGAAGCGCGCGGTCAACCGCTTTATGCTGCTGTTGTCTACACTATATTCTCTTGACGCTCAGGCGTTTGCCGAGGCAACGGAATCGTTGCATGGTCGCACGCGCGTTTACTTTGCGGCAGATGAACAAACGCTGCTGAAAAATGGTAATCAGACCAAGCCGAAACATGTGCCAGGCACGCCGTATTGGGTGATCACCAACACTAACACCGGCCGTAAATGCAGCATGATCGAACACATCATGCAGTCGATGCAATTCCCGGCGGAATTGATTGAGAAGGTTTGCGGAACTATCTAAAACGTTGCAGATAAAGGACAAAGCAATGGCAATCCACAATCGTGCAGGTCAACCTGCACAACAGAGTGATTTGATTAACGTCGCCCAACTGACGGCGCAATATTATGTACTGAAACCAGAAGCAGGGAATGCGGAGCATGCGGTGAAATTCGGTACTTCCGGTCACCGTGGCAGTGCAGCGCGCCACAGCTTTAACGAGCCGCACATTCTGGCGATCGCTCAGGCAATTGCTGAAGAACGTGCGAAAAACGGCATCACTGGCCCTTGCTATGTGGGTAAAGATACTCACGCCCTGTCCGAACCTGCGTTCATTTCCGTACTGGAAGTGCTGGCAGCGAACGGTGTAGACGTTATTGTGCAGGAAAACAATGGCTTCACTCCGACGCCTGCCGTTTCCAATGCCATTCTGGTTCACAACAAAAAAGGTGGCCCGCTGGCAGATGGTATCGTGATTACGCCGTCCCATAACCCGCCGGAAGATGGTGGTATCAAATACAACCCGCCAAATGGTGGCCCGGCTGATACCAACGTCACTAAAGTGGTGGAAGACAGAGCTAACGCACTGCTGGCCGATGGCCTGAAAGGCGTGAAGCGTATCTCTCTCGACGAAGCGATGGCATCCGGTCATGTGAAAGAGCAGGATCTGGTGCAGCCGTTTGTGGAAGGTCTGGCGGATATCGTTGATATGGCGGCGATTCAGAAAGCTGGCCTGACGCTGGGCGTTGATCCGCTGGGCGGTTCCGGTATCGAATACTGGAAGCGCATTGGCGAATATTACAACCTCAACCTGACCATCGTTAACGATCAGGTCGATCAAACCTTCCGCTTTATGCACCTCGATAAAGACGGCGCGATCCGTATGGACTGCTCTTCTGAGTGTGCGATGGCGGGCCTGCTGGCACTGCGTGATAAGTTCGATCTGGCGTTTGCTAACGACCCGGATTATGACCGTCACGGTATCGTCACTCCGGCAGGTTTGATGAATCCGAACCACTACCTGGCGGTGGCAATCAACTACCTGTTCCAGCATCGTCCGCAGTGGGGTAAAGATGTTGCCGTGGGTAAAACGCTGGTTTCTTCTGCGATGATCGACCGTGTGGTCAACGATTTGGGGCGCAAGCTGGTAGAAGTACCGGTAGGCTTCAAATGGTTTGTTGATGGTCTGTTCGACGGTAGCTTCGGCTTTGGCGGCGAAGAGAGCGCGGGGGCTTCCTTCCTGCGTTTCGACGGTACGCCGTGGTCAACCGATAAAGACGGCATCATCATGTGTCTGCTGGCTGCGGAAATTACCGCAGTCACCGGTAAGAACCCGCAGGAACACTACAACGAACTGGCGAAACGCTTTGGTGCGCCGAGCTACAACCGCTTGCAGGCAGTTGCGACTTCCGCACAAAAAGCGGCGCTGTCTAAGCTGTCTCCGGAAATGGTGAGCGCCAGCACTCTGGCAGGTGACCCAATTACCGCGCGCCTGACTGCTGCTCCGGGCAACGGTGCTTCTATTGGCGGTCTGAAAGTGATGACTGACAACGGCTGGTTCGCCGCGCGTCCGTCAGGCACGGAAGACGCATACAAGATCTACTGCGAAAGCTTCCTCGGTGAAGAACATCGCAAGCAGATCGAGAAAGAAGCAGTCGAGATTGTTAGCGAAGTTCTGAAAAACGCGTAAACATATTAAATAAGAAAAAGGGCGGTCGGAAGATCGCCCTTTTTACTTATGACTGCCTGATGCGCTACGCTTATCAGGCCTACGAGGATAGTGCAATCTATTGAATTTACGCTATTTTGTAGGCCGGATAAGGCGTTCACGCCGCATCCGGCATGAACAACGAGCACTTTGTTAATAATCCCAAAGGGCGATCATTCGATCGCCCTTTTTTACTTCACTTTATTAACCGTGTTTATTTTTCAGTTCAAAGCGGGGTGATACCAGACCATACAGTGTCCAGCCGAGGAAGGTCACGATGGAGCCATACAGCATGGCCTCTTCCCCAGACGAGTACCGCGCATAAAAGCTGTACATCGCACCAATAAAGGCAACAAAGTTAGCCACTTTCGCTTTAGCAGCCGGAACATTCGCTGCTTTCTGGATGATTACCAGTGCTGCCATCGACAGAATATACGGGATGATATTGGTCACCACGGCCAGGTTAACCAACACGTTGAACTGGCTGTTCAGCGACGGGCTAATGGTCATCAGCGATAATCCACTCTGGATAATCACAATGGTCAACATTCCCTGAACCGGTGCATCTACTTTGGTTACACGAGAGAAAATTTTCGGGAAGTACCCTTCATCGGCAGAAGATTTAAACACCTGGGCAATGGTGAACTGCCAGCCGAGCAATGAACCGCAGCAGGACATCACCATCAACGCCATAATCACTTTACCGACTTCCGGTGTGAACATCTGCGCGAAGGCCAGACCAAACGGTGCCGTTGAATTTGCCAGCTCCATATTTGGCACAATCCCGGCAATCACGTTGGTAGAGATGATATAAATCACCGCTGCGCCTAACGTACCGCCAAGAACAGCAATTGGCACGTTACGTTCCGGGTTTTCTACCACTTCAGCATTCGCACAGGCAGACTCCAGACCGAGAAAAGCCCACAATGTCATGGCAATGGAAGAACCTACCGCACCAAAGAACGGCACATGGTGTGGGTTCCATGAATTAGCGTACAGCGTCGGGCTAAACCAGAACCAGCCAATAATGCACAGGCCGACCACCGGAATAATTACTCCCCACACGGTAATGCTACTGATTTGTCCGGTGATGCGCGCACCGCCAAAGTTGGCAATAGTACAAATCCACAGCACACCAATCGTCGCCAGACCAATCTGCACTGGCGACAAACTCGCGCCGAGCAGTTCAGTACCGTAACCAACCGCAGAAATAGCAATCGCCACGTTAGCAATCAGCAGCGACACACCGTAGGTGTAGTTCGCCATAAAATTACCGGACTTACCAAAAGCATACTCCGCATAACCGCCCATACCGCCTGCTTTACGGCTGAACATACCGCATTTTGCGAATGCCCATGCCAGTGCCATTGAGCCTACGGCGGTAACCAGCCAGGAGATAATCGAGATTGTCCCAACTTCAGCAAGCTTTGTCGGCAGCATAATGATGCCGGAGCCCATCATGTTGACCATCGTCAGTATGGTTAACTGAACAACGCCCATCTTATTTGATTTTGCTTTGCTCATAATTGTTCCCCTTTCAACAGGGCGCTTTGCACTTCGCGTGGTTTGATGACATAGCACCAGACTTGCTTACGACCATCATGTTCTTCGATGTAGACACCCTGTAGCTCCGGCGCAAAACCTGGCAGCAGATTGATCCCTTCTTCGAGGGCACTGAAATAACGCAGAACAGCACCACCCCATATTTCACCTGGAACAACACACAGCACGCCCGGAGGATAAGGAAGCGCGCCTTCGGCAGCGATACGGCCTTCTGCATCCGGCAGGCGAACTAGCTCCACTTCGCCGCGTAAATAGGCGTAGTTGGTTTCTTGTGGATTCATGCTGACACGCGGTAAGTGCTCCTTACGGAACATCTCTTTTTGCAGTTGTTTCACGTTGTGACGGGCATACAAATCATGCATTTCCTGGCACAACTGACGCAGGGTATAACCGGCGTAACGGGCTTCATGCTGTTTGTAGATGGAAGGCAGTACTTCTGCTAATGGCGCGTCAGACTCAAGCAGTTTTTCGAAGCGTACCAGCAGGGCAACAAGTTGCTGAAGTTTGGCCATATTTTCTGCCGGAGTCAGCAGGAAGAGGATGGAGTTAAGATCGCATTTTTCCGGCACTACGCCATTTTCGCGCAGGAAGTTAGCAAGAATCGTCGCGGGTACACCGAACGCTTCATATTCGCCGTTACGTGCATCAATACCTGGGGTTGTCAGCAACAGTTTGCAAGGATCGACAAAGTATTGATTCTCTGCATAGCCTTCAAAAGAATGCCAGTGTTCCCCTGGTACAAACTGGAAGAAGCGCAGATCAACCGCAATTTGCGCTGTTTCATACGACTGCCAGGGTTTACCATCCACCAGTTCAGGTACGAACGGACGAATATGCTGACAGTTATCGAGGATCAGTTTGCGGGTATTAATACCATTTACCACACAATCCATCCACATATTACGACCGCTGACACCTTCATGCATTTTGGCGTTGATATCCAGTGCGGCAAACAGCGGATAGGACGGGCTGGTGGAGGCATGCATCATAAAGGCGTTGTTCATGCGTTTGTGCGGTACATAACGCTGTTGCCCTTTGATATGGCTGTCTTTTTTATGGATTTGTGAAGTTTGAGAAAAACCAGCCTGCTGTTTATGTACGGATTGCGTAACCAGAATACCCGGATCGTTCTCATTAAGATCCAGCAACAGTGGTGAACAGTCAGCCATCATCGGGATAAATTGCTCATAGCCGACCCATGCGGAGTCAAACAGAATGTAGTCACACAGATGACCAATTTTATCCACCACCTGACGGGCGTTATAAATCGTACCGTCGTAAGTGCCTAGCTGAATAACGGCGAGGCGGAAAGGACGAGCCTCTTTTGCCCGCTGCGGTGCGACTTCCGCGATCAGCTCACGCAGGTAACTTTCTTCGAAGCAGTGCGCATCAATGCCACCGATAAAGCCATACGGGTTACGTGCCGTTTCCAGATAAACCGGTGTCGCGCCAGCCTGTAGCAACGCACCGTGGTGGTTAGATTTGTGGTTATTGCGGTCAAACAGTACCAGATCACCCGGTGTCAGCAGGGCGTTTAAAACCACTTTGTTAGAAGATGAAGTGCCATTTAGAACGAAGTATGTTTTATCGGCATTAAACACTTTTGCCGCATGTTGCTGTGCAATACATGGCGCGCCTTCGTGAATCAGCAGATCGCCCATCGCTACGTCTGCGTTGCACAAGTCGGCACGGAACAGCGCCTCACCAAAGTATTCCACAAACTGATTCCCCGCCGGATGGCGACGGAAAAATTCGCCGCCCTGATGACCAGGGCAATCAAACGCGCTGTTACCCTGATTGACATAATCGACCAGTGCGCGGAAGAAGGGCGGGCGCAGTTGAGTTTCATAATGGCTGGCTGCAGTTTCTAACTGACGACCATAAAATTCTCGTCGCGATTCGCAATTCTCAAAGACACCGGTAATGACTCTAACTTATTGATAGTGTTTTATGTTCAGATAATGCCCGATGACTTTGTCATGCAGCTCCACCGA
>NZ_SZVK01000017.1:0-87984 GCF_005280595.1 Escherichia sp. MR
GGGAAGGATTCGAACCTTCGAAGTCGATGACGGCAGATTTACAGTCTGCTCCCTTTGGCCGCTCGGGAACCCCACCAGGGGAAAATCAAATTGTAGGTAATGCTGAAGATGGTGTGGGGGAAGGATTATTCGTCGCTTCGCTCCTCACCCTTTGGGTCGTTGCCTGCGGCAACGTTCTCTCGCTTTCGCTCGAGTCGAACCTTAATCGAAGGTTCTCACCCTTCCTCGATGAGTGCAAAGATTAACAATCTCACCGAAGTTACCACATCGCTGTGGTGAATAATGGTGGTGGGGGAAGGATTCGAACCTTCGAAGTCGATGACGGCAGATTTACAGTCTGCTCCCTTTGGCCGCTCGGGAACCCCACCACGGGGCAATACTTTTTACTGGCCTGCTCCCTCATTGGGAGGCGGGGCGCATCATACCAAATGACACGCTGCTGTAAAGCGTTACGTTGAGAAAAAAGAACTGGTTGCGTAATTTTCATCCGTAACGGATTAAAGGCAACCAGTTCTTTTTGCTGGCGATTAAAGAATAATCGTCCGGTTACCGTAAACAAACACACGTTGCGCCAAAACCTGGTAAAGGGCGCGGCTTAATACGTTTTTCTCGACGTCACGACCTGCCCGCATCATATCTTCGGCTGTATAAGTGTGATCCACATGAATAACGTCCTGCATAATGATTGGACCTTCATCCAGATTGTCATTTACATAGTGTGCCGTTGCGCCAATTATCTTCACGCCGCGTTCATAGGCCTGATGATACGGACGTGCCCCAATAAACGCTGGCAGGAATGAGTGGTGAATATTGATAATTTTATTCGGGAAGCGCGCCACAAATTCCGGCGTTAATACGCGCATATACTTCGCCAGCACAACGTAATCAGGCTGATAAGCATCAATGGCATCCGCCATCTTTTGATCGTGCTCGTTGCGACTTAATCCTTCATGGCTGACCAGTTCAAATGGAATATCAAAACGTTCAACCAGCGAGCGCAAGGTATCGTGGTTGCCGATGACTGCCGCGATTTCCACATCCAGTCCACCGTAATTGGCTTTCATCAGCAGATCGCCAAGGCAATGCGCTTCTTTAGTGACCAGAATGACTATCCGGCGACGACCGGCGGGATTTAGTTCGCGCACAGAGCCTTCCGGCAATGCGCTATCGAGATCCGCCAGCAGGGTCGAATCATTAAAAATGCCTTCCAGTTCCGTGCGCATAAAAAAGCGTCCGGTACGATGATCAACAAATTCATTGTTCTGCACGATATTTAACTCGTGCTTGTAGCAAATATTCGTAATGCGCGCGATCAGACCTTTTTGATCCGGACAAATAGTACGCAGAACTTTTCGTTGGAGTGAGTGCATTGCTGGAAAAACCTTGTTGAGAGTGTTTGCTAAACCGTACCGTCAACCATTATTGGCCGCAGCACTTTTTAAATTTTTTACCTGAACCACAAGGGCAGGGATCGTTGCGGCCAAACTGTGGACGTGTACCGTCAATATAGTACCACTGACCGTTTTCTTTCAAAAATCGCGAACGTTCAATTATCGCTCCTGTTTTACCCTGTTCGGCAAATCGAGCAACGAAGCTAACAAAACCTACGTTATCTCCTTCGTGATATGAACGCTCAAATACGGTCAGCCCTAACCATTCGGTATGCGCAAATCCGGCAATCAATTCGGCACGTAACGCCGCTGCGCCACAGGACGGATGCCAGGTCTTCATTAAATAATCTGCGTCCTGCATCACAAAAGCGCAGTAACGCGAACGCATGAGATGTTCTGGATCAGGTGCGACCTTTTCACCAGACACATAACGGTGGCAACATAGGCTATACTCGACAGCACTACCACAGGGACAAAGCTCAGACACAAATAATCTCCCTGGAAACAATAACGGCGTATTAATCGCCTGCGTAGCACTATGTTAACCGAGCAGTAGCGATGTGGCTACGGCTGCATTCCAGGGGAAGCCTTCAGGAACAATGAGAAAGATAAAAATAGGGCTGGCGCTAGGATCTGGCGCGGCGCGAGGATGGTCGCATATTGGCGTCATTAACGCGCTTAAAAAAATGGGCATTGAAATAGATATCGTCGCTGGATGTTCAATCGGTTCGCTGGTGGGCGCTGCTTTTGCATGCGATCGCCTGACCGCGCTTGAACAGTGGGTTACCTCTTTTAGCTATTGGGATGTTTTACGGCTGATGGATCTTTCCTGGCAGCGTGGTGGATTGTTGCGCGGTGAGCGTGTGTTCAACCAGTACCGCGAAATAATGCCGGAAACAGAGATCGAAAATTGTTCACGCCGTTTCGCTGCGGTTGCCACTAATTTAAGCACGGGGCGAGAACTCTGGTTTACCGAAGGCGACCTCCATCTTGCTATTCGTGCATCATGCAGCATCCCCGGCCTGATGGCGCCGGTCGCTCATAACGGCTATTGGCTGGTTGATGGCGCAGTTGTTAATCCGATTCCTATTTCCCTCACGCGTGCGATGGGCGCTGATATTGTGATTGCGGTCGATCTGCAGCACGATGCTCATTTAATGCAACAAGATCTCCTTTCATTTAATGTCAGTGAAGATAATGGCGAGAACGACGATCCTCTCCCGTGGCATGCGCGTCTGAAAGAACGATTAGGCAGTATAACGGCACGTCGGGCAGTGACTGCGCCAACCGCAACAGAGATTATGACCACGTCTATCCAGGTGCTGGAAAACCGTCTTAAACGAAACCGTATGGCTGGGGATCCGCCTGATATTCTGATTCAACCTTTATGCCCGCAGATATCCACTCTGGATTTTCATCGTGCAAATGCTGCCATTGCGGCAGGACAATTAGCGGTAGAGAAGAAAATGGATGAACTTTTACCGCTGGTTCGAACCAACGTTTTGACCTGATTTTTTATCTACACTTAAGTTAATTCTGACAGGCACTGATGGCAATAGCATGTCACTATTGAATAAAGCCAGTCAGGGGAGAGAACATGACGCAGCCATTGGTCGGAAAACAGATTCTCATAGTTGAAGATGAGCCAGTCTTTCGCTCGCTTCTGGATTCATGGTTTTCCTCATTGGGAGCAACAACAGTACTGGCGGCTGATGGGGTGGATGCCCTTGAGCTACTGGGAGGTTTTACACCCGATCTGATGATATGTGATATTGCAATGCCAAGAATGAACGGCTTAAAACTGCTGGAACATATACGCAACCGGGGAGACCAAACCCCGGTTCTGGTGATTTCTGCTACGGAAAATATGGCAGATATTGCGAAAGCATTACGGCTGGGTGTGGAAGATGTTTTGCTGAAACCAGTTAAAGATCTTAATCGCTTGCGTGAGATGGTTTTTGCTTGCCTGTATCCCAGCATGTTTAACTCCAGGGTTGAGGAAGAAGAAAGGCTTTTTCGCGATTGGGATGCAATGGTCGATAATCCGACAGCCGCCGCGAAATTATTGCAAGAATTACAACCACCGGTTCAGCAGGAGATTTCCCATTGTCGGGTTAATTATCGCCAACTCGTTGCTGTTGATAAACCTGGTCTGGTACTTGATATTGCTGCACTTTCGGAAAACGATCTGGCTTTTTATTGCCTTGATGTAACCCGTGCTGGACATAATGGCGTCCTTGCAGCCTTGTTATTACGTGCGTTGTTTAATGGCTTATTACAGGAACAGCTTGCGCACCAGAATCAACCTTTGCCTGAGTTAGGCGCGTTATTGAAGCAGGTAAACCATTTACTACGCCAGGCCAATCTGCCCGGTCAATTTCCTCTATTAGTCGGCTATTATCATCGTGAATTAAAAAATCTCATTCTGGTATCCGCAGGCTTGAATGCGACGTTGAATGCGGGTGAACACCAGATTCAAATCAGTAATGGCGTTCCGTTAGGAACATTAGGCAACACTTATTTGAATCAATTGAGTCAGAGATGTGATGCCTGGCAATGCCAAATTTGGGGCGCTGGTGGAAGGCTACGTTTGATGCTGTCTGCGAATTGAGCAAACGATAATTTGGGATAAAATTGCATTACCTGCTAATGTCTGCTGGTGGTACTATCGTCGCCATTCGTATAAGTAATTGTCTTAATTATGTTAACTCGCTTCCTTTTCGGAACCAGGCGTCGCCAGGGTACTGATATACTGGGATGTGATACAGAAATATGAACACGTTCAATACACGAACAGTCCAGGAGAATTTAAATGGCTGCCATTAACACGAAAGTCAAAAAAGCCGTTATCCCCGTAGCGGGATTAGGAACCAGGATGTTGCCGGCGACGAAAGCTATCCCGAAAGAGATGCTACCGCTTGTCGATAAGCCATTAATTCAATACGTCGTGAATGAATGTATTGCGGCGGGTATTACTGAAATTGTGCTGGTGACTCACTCATCGAAAAACTCTATTGAAAACCACTTTGATACCAGTTTTGAACTGGAAGCAATGCTGGAAAAACGTGTAAAACGTCAGCTGCTTGATGAAGTGCAGTCTATTTGCCCGCCGCACGTGACTATTATGCAAGTTCGTCAGGGGCTGGCGAAAGGTTTAGGGCACGCAGTATTGTGTGCTCACCCGGTAGTTGGTGATGAACCTGTGGCTGTTATTTTGCCTGACGTTATTCTGGATGAATATGAATCCGATTTGTCGCAGGATAACCTCGCAGAGATGATCCGCCGCTTTGATGAAACTGGCCATAGTCAGATCATGGTTGAGCCTGTTGCTGATGTGACTGCATACGGTGTTGTGGATTGCAAAGGTGTGGATTTAGCGCCTGGTGAAAGTGTACCGATGGTCGGTGTAGTAGAAAAACCGAAAGCAGATGTTGCACCGTCTAATCTCGCTATTGTTGGTCGTTACGTACTTAGCGCCGATATTTGGCCGCTGCTGGCAAAAACTCCTCCGGGAGCAGGCGATGAAATTCAACTTACCGATGCTATTGATATGCTGATCGAAAAAGAAACGGTTGAAGCCTATCACATGAAAGGGAAGAGCCATGACTGCGGTAATAAATTAGGTTACATGCAGGCTTTCGTTGAATACGGTATTCGTCACAACTCGCTGGGTGCTGAATTTAAAGCCTGGCTTGAAGAAGAGATGGGCATTAAGAAGTAACACCAATAGCGGTGTTTTCTACGAAACGGCATTGAGTTATCAATGCCGTTTTTTTATAGCTTATTCTTATTGGATAGTCTTAAAACGGACAATAAAAAATCCCGCCAATGGCGGGATTTTAAGCGAGCGTAATCTAAAAAAGATTATTACTTGATCAGGAAATCGTCGAGGGATTTACCTTGCTCATCCATTGCTTTTTTGATTACAGCCGGAGTACGACCCTGACCAGTCCAGGTTTTGGTTTCGCCGTTCTCGTCAACGTAGCTATATTTAGCTGGACGCTGTGCGCGTTTAGCTTTGGTGCCAGATTTAACAGCAGCCATGCTATTCAGCAGTTCGTTCGGGTCGATACCGTCAGCGATCAGCATTTCACGATATTGTTGCAGTTTACGAGTGCGTTCTTCAACTTCAGCAGCAGCCGCACTTTCTTCTTCGCGACGCTCGTTAACAACTACTTCTAATTTTTCCAGCATTTCTTCCAGCGTTTCAAGTGTACATTCTCTTGCTTGCGCACGAAGAGTACGGATGTTGTTCAGAATTTTAAGTGCTTCGCTCATTGTAGTAATCTCAAACTTATATTGGGGTGGTTTGTTGAGGTAATAATAGAGCCTTAAATTCAGTTGTGCAATAGCCAGGAATGTAAGGAATTCAAAATTGTTCTTTATTTTGTGCCGCCAATAAATATCTTTTCATAAAATTAGCCAGAAAAGATGCGGCATATAGCCCTATTTGTACCGATGATTTCGCATCATCTAAGGTTAAAACTTCCTGATTCATGTCACATTTTATGTAGGGATTAACACGCGCTGACGTCTTTTACTCTTCGGTATTAGTCATGTTTACAAAAAATCCGCTATTAAGAGAATGATGAAAAGAAGAACAGTCGCAATAAGTGCAGGGACTTCGTATTGCCGTATCCTGGAGGTCAACAGAGGGTTATTACTTGTGCAACAAGTTAAAGATTGTGAATAGTTACCAGGAGTCATTTACGCGGTTATAACAAGCAATACAGACACAATGATAGCTCTGAAGGATTATGTCATCCTTCTTAAGGAATGATGTATATACGCTCTTCTGCGTGTACTGTTGCGCTGTAAAACTGGCGAATTATGATAAACTTCAGCCAACTTTATTTCATATCATTGAGGGCCTGTGGCTGATGGCACAGCTATATTTCTACTATTCCGCAATGAACGCGGGTAAGTCTACGGCATTGCTGCAATCTTCATACAATTACCAGGAACGCGGTATGCGGACTGTCGTATATACGGCGGAAATTGACGATCGTTTCGGGGCAGGGAAAGTCAGCTCGCGTATAGGTTTGTCATCTCCGGCAAAATTATTTAACCAAAATTCATCATTATTTGATGAGATTCGTGCGGAACATGAACAACAGGCAATTCATTGTGTACTGGTTGATGAATGCCAGTTTTTAACCAGACAACAAGTATATGAATTATCGGAGGTTGTCGATCAACTCGATATACCCGTACTTTGTTATGGCTTACGTACAGATTTTCGCGGTGAATTATTTACCGGCAGTCAATACTTACTGGCATGGTCAGACAAACTGGTCGAATTAAAAACTATTTGCTTTTGTGGTCGTAAAGCAAGCATGGTGCTACGTCTTGATCAAGCGGGTAGGCCTTATAACGAAGGCGAACAGGTGGTTATTGGTGGTAATGAGCGTTACGTCTCGGTTTGCCGTAAACACTATAAAGAAGCGTTAGAAGTCGGTTCTTTGACGGCTATTCAAGAAAGACATCAACACGATTAATAAGATTTTCTTTACTGACAGGATGAATCGAGGCCTTTATCCTGTCAGTTCGTTTTACTAACTTCTTCCGAACCATAATTCTTTCTCTGCTCCTAACCATCGCTAAAACGTAACAGAACGATTTAGTGCTTCGTCATCTACGATGTTGAGTCATTTTCAGGTTATCGCGGTTAGTGCGCATTAGATAACAGTATATATGAGCATACTAATGCAGTTGGGTTATTTGGCTTTGTATAGCGTGTAGCGAAAACAAAAAAACGGCCCCAAAAGGGACCGTTTATGAGGATGTACAGAGTTACTGATTAAGCGGATTTCTTCGCTTTTTTCTCTGCTTTAGCTGGAGCTGCTTCCTTTGCTGCTGGTGCTCCTTCTACGTAATCACGACCATAGTAGGTATCCAGCAGAATCTGTTTCAGCTCGGAGATCAGCGGGTAACGCGGGTTAGCGCCGGTGCACTGGTCATCGAATGCATCTTCAGACAGTTTATCTACGTTCGCCAGGAAGTCAGCTTCCTGAACGCCAGCCTCACGGATAGATTTCGGAATACCCAGTTCTGCTTTCAGCGTTTCCAGCCATGCCAGCAGTTTCTCGATCTTCGCAGCAGTACGGTCACCCGGTGCGCTCAGACCCAGATGGTCTGCGATTTCAGCATAACGACGACGAGCCTGTGGACGATCGTACTGGCTGAATGCAGTCTGCTTGGTCGGGTTGTCATTCGCGTTGTAGCGGATAACGTTACAAATCAGCAGGGCGTTGGCCAGACCGTGCGGAATATGGAACTGGGAGCCCAGTTTGTGCGCCATTGAGTGACATACACCCAGGAAGGCGTTCGCAAACGCGATACCGGCGATAGTAGCTGCACTGTGAACACGTTCACGCGCTACCGGGTTTTTAGCCCCTTCGTGGTAAGACGCTGGCAGATATTCTTTGAGCAGTTTCAGCGCCTGCAGAGCCTGACCATCAGAGAACTCAGATGCCAGTACAGAAACATAAGCTTCCATGGCGTGAGTGACTGCGTCCAGACCACCGAAAGCACACAGGGACTTCGGCATATCCATAACCAGGTTGGCGTCAACAATCGCCATATCCGGGGTCAGTGCATAGTCTGCCAGCGGATATTTCTGACCTGTTGCATCGTCGGTTACAACCGCAAACGGAGTCACTTCAGAACCCGTACCGGAAGTGGTGGTGACGGCGATCATTTTCGCTTTCACGCCCATTTTCGGGAACTTGTAGATACGTTTACGGATATCCATAAAGCGCAGCGCCAGTTCTTCAAAGTGGGTTTCCGGATGCTCGTACATAACCCACATGATTTTCGCGGCGTCCATCGGGGAACCACCACCCAGCGCGATGATCACGTCTGGCTTGAAGGAGTTTGCCAGTTCTGCACCTTTACGAACGATGCTCAGTGTCGGGTCAGCTTCAACTTCAAAGAAGACTTCTGTTTCAACGCCGGCAGCTTTCAGTACAGAAGTAATCTGGTCGGCATAACCGTTGTTGAACAGGAAGCGGTCAGTCACGATGAGCGCACGTTTGTAGCCATCAGTAATCACTTCATCCAGCGCGATTGGCAGTGAGCCACGGCGGAAGTAGATAGATTTCGGAAGTTTGTGCCACAACATGTTTTCAGCTCGCTTAGCAACGGTTTTCTTGTTGATCAAGTGTTTCGGACCAACGTTTTCAGAGATGGAGTTACCACCCCAGGAACCACAACCCAGAGTCAGGGAAGGTGCGAGTTTGAAGTTATACAGGTCACCGATACCACCCTGAGAAGCCGGGGTGTTGATCAGGATACGGGCAGTTTTCATTTTCTGACCGAAGTAGGCAACGCGTGCCGGTTGGTTATCCTGGTCGGTGTACAGGCAAGAGGTATGACCGATACCGCCCATGGCAACCAGTTTCTCTGCTTTCTCTACCGCGTCTTCGAAATCTTTTGCACGGTACATTGCCAGCGTCGGGGACAGTTTTTCATGTGCGAACGGTTCGCTTTCATCAACAACGGTCACTTCACCAATCAGAATCTTAGTGTTTTCTGGTACAGAGAAGCCCGCCAGTTCAGCAATTTTATAAGCCGGTTGACCAACGATAGCTGCGTTCAGTGCGCCGTTTTTCAGGATAACGTCCTGAACGGCTTTCAGCTCTTTACCCTGCAGCATGTAACCGCCGTGGGTAGCGAAACGTTCACGTACAGCGTCATAAACAGAGTCAACAACAACAACAGACTGTTCAGAAGCACAGATTACGCCGTTGTCGAAGGTTTTGGACATCAATACGGATGCAACTGCACGTTTGATATCTGCGGTTTCATCGATAACAACCGGAGTGTTACCAGCACCTACACCGATTGCCGGTTTACCGGAGCTGTATGCTGCTTTAACCATGCCCGGACCACCAGTCGCGAGGATCAGGTTAATGTCAGGGTGGTGCATCAGCGCGTTGGACAGTTCAACAGAAGGTTGATCGATCCAGCCAATCAGATCTTTCGGTGCACCGGCAGCGATAGCAGCCTGCAGAACGATATCAGCAGCTTTGTTGGTTGCATCTTTTGCACGCGGGTGCGGAGAGAAGATAATAGCGTTACGGGTCTTCAGGCTGATCAGCGATTTGAAGATTGCAGTTGAAGTCGGGTTAGTCGTTGGAACGATACCGCAGATAATACCGATTGGTTCAGCGATAGTGATAGTACCGAAAGTGTCGTCTTCAGACAGAACACCACAGGTTTTTTCATCTTTATAGGCGTTGTAGATATATTCAGAAGCAAAGTGGTTTTTAATTACTTTATCTTCGACGATACCCATGCCGGATTCGGCAACGGCCATTTTCGCGAGTGGGATTCGAGCATCTGCGGCAGCCAGAGCGGCGGCGCGGAAGATTTTATCAACTTGCTCTTGAGTGAAACTGGCATATTCACGCTGGGCTTTTTTTACACGCTCTACGAGTGCGTTAAGTTCAGCGACATTAGTAACAGCCATAATGCTCTCCTGATAATGTTAAACTTTTTTAGTAAATCATCTGCTCGAATACGAGAGTATAGTCAGTGTGGTGATGATTTGCTTAACCTATGAAAATCAAAAGCTTACTCGCGCTCACACTCACTGTGATTTACTAAAAGAGTTTAAACATTAGAGAGACTAATCTCTAATGCGTCACTTCCAGGTGGCGTAAGCAAGATTACTCACTTCTGGGTACTGATTACGTGATCTAGATCAAAATTCCGCAAAGCTGACACCTTTCAGCTCCGCTTTTAGCTATAAAAGCTAATAGTTAATAAATTGTAGTATTTATTGTTGGCTACATTAGCATGTTTTGCACGACTAGATAACAATAATGAATGATAGTAATTTTAAGCGGTTAGGAGGTGAAAAATGCTGCCAAAAGGCGTATTGTCAGCGCGTATTTTTTTACCTTTGCTTATGGCTAACATTATCCGGCTTTTGCTTCGGAGCTAACCGTGATTCAGACACTCTTTGATTTTCCCGTTTACTTTAAATTTTTCATCGGGTTATTTGCGCTGGTTAACCCGGTTGGGATTATCCCCGTGTTCATCAGTATGACCAGCTATCAGACTGCGGCAGCGAGAAACAAAACAAATCTGACTGCCAACCTGTCGGTAGCGATTATCTTGTGGATCTCGCTTTTTCTCGGCGACACGATTCTGCAACTTTTTGGAATATCGATTGATTCGTTCCGCATCGCGGGCGGCATACTGGTGGTTACAATTGCGATGTCGATGATCAGCGGTAAGCTTGGTGAGGATAAACAGAACAAACAAGAGAAATCAGAAACCGCAATTCGAGAAAGCATCGGCGTTGTACCGCTCGCATTGCCTTTGATGGCAGGGCCAGGGGCGATCAGTTCAACTATCGTTTGGGGAACGCGTTATCACAGCATTGGTTATCTGTTCGGCTTTTTTGTGGCAATTGCATTGTTTGCTTTATGTTGCTGGGGCTTATTCCGCATGGCACCCTGGCTGGTGCGAGTTCTGCGCCAGACCGGTATAAACGTGATTACTCGTATTATGGGGCTGCTGCTGATGGCATTAGGGATTGAATTTATTGTTAATGGAATCAAAGGGATTTTCCCTGGTCTGCTCAATTAATTTCTTTCATACGAAACGGAGCCATGGTGCTCCGTTTTTTCGTCATTATTTTTACTTTTGCCCAGCACAGTTATCAAAAGCAAACGAAATAGATAAATATTTTTCCTCATATTACAGCCAGTTATAAGAATATCCTTACCCCGCCATCCTCCTCATCATGTTATTTTCGCGACATCATAATCCTGGGTCTTGCTGAAGAATAATTGAAATGATATTAGTAATTCCACTGCATTTGGCAGAGGAATGTGCTAAATAATGACATTTTGTTAAGTTATTGTATATTTCTCTATCGTGACAGCAACCAGAAAAAACAGACTTGCTTTACGAGGTTTTATTTTATTGTTTTTAAATGGTTTTATTGGCAATCTGATGAAGTCTTTAGATATTGGCGCGGTCAGTAAAAGAGAATTGCTTAACAATTTTGCAAAATGTATTGGCGGGCAAGAAGCGCATTTGATACTTTCCGGCCAACCGTCAGGCGATTTTTTTGGTAATGAGAATAATTAACAATAAAAATTGCTGCATTAAATAGTAAATGTGTCTCGACAGGGGAGATACAGTAGGAACCGACGTAAGGTGGTCGTTCGAATCGCCAGAATAAATAAAGTCGGTGATAGCAAAGCGTAACGATATATCAACCTGGCAGCAGAAAGTCTCCGAATCTGTCCAGGGTCCCAACCCGGGATTACACATGCTGGTTAAAGCCAGTAATTATAATGAGGGAGTCCAAAAACAATGACCAACATCACCAAGAGAAGTTTAGTAGCAGCAGGCGTTCTGGCTGCGCTTATGGCAGGGAATGTTGCGCTGGCGGCTGATGTACCCGCTGGTGTTCAGCTCGCAGAAAAACAAACGCTGGTGCGTAACAATGGTTCTGAAGTTCAGTCATTAGATCCGCACAAAATTGAAGGGGTTCCGGAGTCTAATATCAGTCGCGACCTGTTTGAAGGCTTGCTGGTCAGCGATCTCGATGGTCACCCGGCGCCTGGCGTCGCGGAGTCCTGGGATAATAAAGATGCCAAAGTCTGGACATTCCATCTGCGTAAAGATGCGAAATGGTCCGACGGCACGCCAGTCACTGCGCAGGACTTTGTATACAGTTGGCAACGTTCTGTTGATCCGAACACCGCTTCTCCCTATGCCAGTTATCTACAATATGGGCATATCGCCGGTATTGATGAAATTCTCGAAGGGAAAAAACCGATTACCGATCTCGGCGTGAAAGCCGTCGATGACCACACTTTAGAAGTCACATTAAGTGAGCCTGTTCCGTATTTCTATAAATTACTGGTTCACCCATCGACTTCTCCGGTGCCAAAAGCCGCTATTGAGAAATTCGGCGAGAAATGGACCCAGCCAGGAAATATTGTCACCAACGGTGCCTATACCTTAAAAGATTGGGTCGTTAACGAACGTATCGTTCTTGAGCGCAGCCCGACCTACTGGAACAACGAGAAAACCGTCATTAACCAAGTCACCTATTTGCCGATTGCTTCTGAAGTCACCGATGTTAACCGCTATCGCAGCGGCGAAATCGATATGACCTATAACAACATGCCGATCGAGCTGTTCCAGAAGCTTAAAAAAGAGATCCCGGACGAGGTTCACGTCGATCCGTATTTGTGCACCTACTATTACGAAATTAACAATCAGAAACCGCCATTCAACGACGTGCGTGTGCGTACCGCACTGAAACTGGGTATGGATCGCGATATCATCGTTAATAAAGTGAAAGCACAGGGCGATATGCCCGCCTATGGTTACACTCCTCCTTACACAGATGGTGCAAAATTAACTCAACCGGAATGGTTTGGCTGGAGTCAGGAAAAACGTAACGAAGAAGCGAAAAAGCTGCTGGCTGAAGCGGGCTATACCGCAGACAAACCGTTGACCATTAACCTGCTATATAACACGTCCGATCTGCATAAAAAGCTGGCGATTGCCGCCTCTTCACTGTGGAAGAAAAATATTGGTGTAAACGTCAAACTGGTTAACCAGGAGTGGAAAACCTTCCTCGATACCCGTCACCAGGGAGCTTTTGATGTGGCTCGTGCAGGCTGGTGTGCTGACTATAACGAACCATCATCCTTCCTGAACACCATGCTGTCGAACAGTTCGATGAATACCGCGCATTATAAGAGTCCGGCCTTTGACAGCATTATGGCGGAAACGCTGAAAGCGACTGACGAGGCGCAACGCACTGCGCTGTACACCAAAGCAGAACAGCAGCTGGATAAAGATTCGGCCATTGTTCCGGTTTATTACTATGTGAACGCGCGTCTGGTGAAACCGTGGGTTGGGGGGTATACCGGCAAAGATCCGCTGGATAATACCTACACCAGAAATATGTACATTGTGAAGCACTAATGGCAATACGTGGGGCAGGGGAACTTGCTCCACGGTGTCTGATTTTTATCGCATTATAGAAGGCACTGGCCAGAAGGTACGGCAATGTTAAAATTTATTCTACGTCGCTGTCTGGAAGCGATTCCGACGCTATTTATTCTGATTACTATTTCGTTCTTTATGATGCGTCTGGCGCCAGGAAGTCCGTTCACTGGTGAACGGACGTTACCGCCAGAAGTGATGGCCAATATCGAAGCGAAATATCATCTTAATGATCCGATCATGACACAGTATTTCAGCTACCTGAAACAACTGGCGCATGGCGATTTCGGTCCGTCTTTTAAATATAAAGATTATTCGGTCAATGACCTGGTAGCATCCAGTTTTCCTGTTTCTGCAAAATTGGGGGCAGCCGCGTTTATACTTGCGGTAGTGCTGGGTGTTAGTGCTGGCGTTATTGCCGCATTAAAACAAAACACCAAATGGGACTATACCGTGATGGGGCTGGCAATGACCGGGGTGGTTATCCCCAGTTTTGTGGTTGCGCCATTATTAGTCATGATATTTGCGATCATTTTGCATTGGCTACCAGGCGGTGGCTGGAATGGCGGGGCGCTGAAATTCATGATATTGCCGATGGTGGCATTGTCTCTCGCCTATATCGCCAGTATTGCGCGTATTACCCGTGGTTCGATGATTGAAGTTTTGCATTCCAACTTTATTCGTACTGCCCGCGCGAAAGGTTTACCTATGCGCAGGATCATCCTTCGCCACGCATTAAAACCAGCTCTGCTACCCGTGCTCTCCTATATGGGACCCGCATTTGTCGGCATTATTACCGGTTCTATGGTCATCGAAACCATTTATGGTTTGCCGGGGATCGGGCAATTGTTCGTTAATGGCGCATTGAACCGTGACTATTCATTGGTGTTAAGCCTGACCATTCTGGTTGGTGCATTAACCATTTTGTTTAATGCCATTGTCGATGTGCTATATGCGGTTATCGATCCGAAAATCCGTTACTGATACTGGAGCTCGCGATGATGTTAAGTAAGAAAAACAGCGAGACGCTGGAAAATTTCAGTGAGAAGCTGGAGGTCGAAGGGCGCAGCTTGTGGCAGGACGCACGTCGACGTTTTATGCATAACCGTGCGGCGGTCGCCAGTCTGATAGTGCTGGTACTGATCGCGTTATTTGTTATCCTGGCACCAATGCTTTCGCAGTTTGCCTATGACGATACCGACTGGGCGATGATGTCCAGCGCCCCGGATATGGAATCCGGTCACTACTTTGGTACTGACTCATCTGGCCGCGACTTGCTGGTACGCGTTGCTATTGGTGGACGTATCTCACTCATGGTCGGGGTTGCTGCGGCACTGGTCGCAGTGGTTGTGGGGACACTTTATGGTTCGCTTTCTGGTTATCTTGGCGGCAAAGTGGATTCGGTAATGATGCGTCTGCTGGAAATCCTCAACTCCTTCCCATTCATGTTCTTCGTCATTTTGCTGGTGACCTTTTTCGGTCAAAACATTCTGCTGATTTTTGTAGCGATTGGCATGGTTTCCTGGCTGGATATGGCGCGTATTGTGCGTGGACAAACCCTGAGTCTGAAGCGCAAAGAGTTTATTGAGGCGGCACAAGTTGGCGGTGTATCTACGCCCGGTATTGTTATTCGCCACATTGTGCCGAATGTGCTTGGTGTTGTAGTGGTCTATGCATCGCTACTGGTGCCCAGCATGATCCTCTTTGAATCCTTTTTAAGCTTCCTGGGGCTGGGTACACAAGAGCCGTTAAGCAGCTGGGGCGCATTGCTGAGCGATGGCGCGAACTCGATGGAAGTCTCTCCGTGGTTACTGCTGTTCCCTGCGGGATTCCTCGTGGTGACGCTGTTTTGTTTCAACTTTATCGGCGATGGCTTGCGTGATGCCCTCGACCCGAAAGATCGTTAAGGAGTGCAGCCATGAGCGTAATTGAAACTGCAACTGTGCCGCTCGCACAACAACAGGCTGACGCACTACTGAACGTGAAAGATTTGCGTGTCACCTTTAGTACCCCGGATGGCGACGTCACGGCGGTTAACGATTTGAATTTTTCCCTGCGTGCCGGGGAAACGCTGGGTATCGTTGGTGAATCTGGTTCGGGTAAATCGCAAACCGCGTTTGCCTTAATGGGGCTTCTGGCTGCCAACGGACGTATTGGCGGATCGGCAACCTTCAATGGGCGAGAAATCCTCAATCTTCCAGAGCGAGAACTCAATAAACTGCGCGCTGAACAAATCTCGATGATTTTTCAGGATCCGATGACCTCGTTAAACCCTTATATGCGCGTTGGTGAGCAGTTGATGGAAGTGCTGATGCTGCATAAAAGCATGAGCAAGGCTGAGGCGTTTGAAGAGTCAGTGCGGATGCTCGATGCGGTAAAAATGCCGGAAGCGCGTAAACGCATGAAGATGTTCCCGCATGAATTTTCTGGTGGGATGCGTCAGCGCGTCATGATTGCGATGGCGTTGCTGTGTCGGCCTAAACTGCTGATTGCCGATGAGCCGACAACTGCGCTGGACGTGACCGTACAGGCGCAAATCATGACGCTATTGAATGAACTGAAGCGGGAATTTAATACCGCCATCATTATGATCACCCACGATCTGGGTGTGGTGGCGGGGATCTGTGACAAAGTTCTGGTGATGTACGCCGGGCGCACGATGGAATATGGCAATGCGCGCGATGTCTTTTATCAACCCGTTCATCCTTATTCTATCGGTTTGCTCAATGCGGTGCCGCGTCTCGATGCGGAAGGTGAAACCATGTTGACCATTCCCGGTAATCCGCCAAACCTGCTGCGATTACCAAAAGGTTGCCCGTTCCAGCCACGTTGTCCACATGCGATGGAAATTTGTAGTAGCGCACCGCCGCTGGAAGAGTTTACCCCTGGCCGTCTGCGTGCATGCTTTAAACCGGTGGAGGAACTGTTATGAATGCTGTAACTGAAGGAAGAAAAGTCCTCCTCGAAATCGCTGACCTGAAAGTGCACTTTGAAATCAAAGATGGCAAACAGTGGTTCTGGCAACCCGCAAAAACACTGAAAGCGGTTGATGGTGTCACGCTTCGCTTGTATGAAGGGGAAACATTGGGTGTGGTAGGAGAATCGGGATGCGGTAAGTCCACCTTTGCTCGTGCCATCATCGGTTTGGTCAAGGCTACTGACGGTCGTGTTGCCTGGTTAGGCAAAGAGTTGTTGGGAATGAAGCCCGATGAATGGCGTGCCGTTCGTAGTGATATCCAGATGATTTTTCAGGATCCGCTGGCATCGCTGAACCCGCGTATGACCATCGGTGAGATCATCGCTGAACCGCTGCGCACCTACCATCCGAAAATGTCACGCCAGGAAGTTCGTGAGCGCGTGAAGGCGATGATGATGAAAGTCGGCTTGCTACCCAATCTGATTAACCGTTATCCGCATGAGTTCTCCGGCGGGCAGTGTCAGCGTATCGGGATTGCTCGTGCACTTATTCTTGAACCGAAGCTGATTATCTGCGATGAGCCGGTGTCGGCGCTGGATGTGTCAATTCAGGCCCAGGTAGTCAACCTGCTCCAGCAGTTGCAACGTGAGATGGGATTGTCATTAATCTTTATCGCCCACGATCTGGCCGTGGTAAAACACATTTCCGATCGCGTGCTGGTGATGTATCTCGGACATGCGGTAGAACTGGGGACGTATGATGAGGTCTACCATAATCCGCTGCATCCTTATACCAAAGCATTGATGTCGGCAGTGCCCATTCCTGACCCGGATCTGGAAAAGAACAAATCTATTCAGTTACTGGAAGGGGAATTACCGTCGCCGATCAACCCGCCTTCTGGTTGTGTTTTCCGTACCCGTTGCCCGATTGCCGGTCCTGAGTGTGCCAAAACGCGACCTGTGCTGGAGGGGAGTTTCAGACATGCCGTTTCTTGCCTGAAAGTCGATCCGCTTTAAAACAAAAAGGGCTGACAGCTGTCAGCCCTTTATCACGCCAAAAGCGATTATTTATTCTCGCCAGATAATATGGCAAAGTTTGTGATCTTTTTCGCGACATAACAGAATGCGGGCGAAAATATCGTTAATTTCGCCATCTTCACTGTCCGCCAGGCCAATCACCACTTCGGCAAAAAAGTCCGGGTTTAAATCGAAATCAACATGCTCTTGCCAGTCTTCTGCCGGGTCGAATAACTCCGCACCGCCGCGCTCTTCAAACTGAAGATTGAACAGCAGAACATCAGCCGGATCGAGATTATCTGCGGCCAGTTCGAGAAAAATATCATAGGCCTGTTCAAGTGTTTCATCTTCGGTCAGGCGATTGTTTAAATCCATATCCATAGTCACTACCCGTTTAACATCTGTTGGCCACGTTTTACAGCAACGGGCTGAAGAAGTAAAACAGTCGCTCGGCAACGCGTTGCCAGAGTGGTCGTTTCGCCCACAACCGCGCATCAAGTAAACGTGAGCGCGAAATATAATCGTCCTGAACGGCGGCCAGGTCAGCACCAAAACCTTTATCGTCGATCGCCAGCGTGATTTCAAAGTTCAGCCAAAGACTACGCATATCGAGGTTAACGGTGCCCACCAGACTTAACTCGCCATCGACCAGCACGCTCTTGGTATGCAGCAATCCGCCTTCAAACTGATAAATTTTAACCCCAGCGGCCAGCAGCTCAGTAAAGAACGCGCGGCTGGCCCAGCCAACCAGCATTGAGTCATTTTTACGTGGCAGGATAATACTGACATCAACACCACGTTGCGCTGCCGTGCAAATAGCGTGAAGCAAATCATCGCTGGGCACGAAGTAGGGCGTCGTCATGATCAAATATTCACGCGCCGAATAAGCCGCAGTCAGTAATGCCTGGTGAATCAGGTCTTCCGGGAAGCCGGGGCCAGAAGCAATGGTATGGATCGTATGACCGCTGGCCTGCTCAAACGGCATAATATTGACATCTGGTGGCGGCGGCAGAATACGTTTCCCGGTTTCAATCTCCCAGTCGCAGGAATAAATAATCCCCATCGCGGTGGCGATGGGGCCTTCCATACGCGCCATCAGGTCAATCCATTGTCCTACACCTGCATCCTGTTTGAAGAAGCGCGGATCGACCATATTCATACTGCCGGTATAGGCAATGTAGTTATCGATCATGATCATCTTGCGGTGCTGGCGCAGATCCATACGGCGTAAAAATACGCGCATCAGATTAACTTTTAGGGACTCGACCACTTCGATACCGGCATTACGCATCAGTTCTGGCCACGGACTGCGGAAGAACGCGACGCTACCGGCGGAATCGAGCATCAGTCGGCAATGAATACCGCGTCGGGCTGCAGCCATCAGTGACTCAGCCACCTGATCCGCCATACCGCCGGGTTGCCAGATATAAAACACCATCTCAATATTATGCCGGGCAAGCTGGATGTCGCGGATTAACGCCTGCATCACATCATCAGACTCGGTCATCAGTTGTAGCTGATTTCCTTTGACCCCGGCGATCCCCTGACGACGCTCGCAAAGCTTGAATAACGGGCCGGCGACACTGCTGTTTTCTTCTGCGAAGATATGTTTACAGGCTTTAAGATCGTTAAGCCATTTAGCGGTAGAAGGCCACATCGCTCTGGCGCGTTCGGCACGGCGTTTACCTAAGTGGAGTTCGCCGACTGCAAGATAGGCAATAATTCCGACCAGAGGCAGAATATAAATGATTAACAGCCAGGCCATGGCGGAGGGAACTGCACGTCGTTTCATTAGAATGCGTAATGTTACGCCTGCAATGAGCAACCAGTATCCCAGAATGGCCAACCAACTCACCAACGTATAAACGGTTGTCATAGATTAGAAATCCTTTTGAAAGCGCATTGTTATGAGTTTACGCATATGGATTCATCTGGCAAATAAAAACGCGGGAAAAGCACTAGTCAGCGTCGGGGGCGAGGGTATAATGACCATTCTGTTATTGCATAGAGTAGTTAACATGAAGCGGAGTAGAACGGAAGTGGGACGCTGGCGTATGCAGCGTCAGGCTAGCCGGCGTAAATCGCGTTGGCTTGAGGGGCAGTCTCGCCGAAATATGCGTATCCACAGCATCAGGAAGTGCATTCTAAACAAACAGCGTAACTCGTTATTGTTTGCGATCTACAATATCTGAATGTTCCGGGCACCATTGCGGTGCCCAGCAAGTTTACCTTCAGCCTTTTAAATCTATTTTTGCGCCGATTCATTACTGTCAGTTTTCGTTTCATCGTCATCGCTGAAAATACCATGCCCGGAGTTCAGCAACATTGAGACGAGCATATCATTATTAATCTCTTCACCATTTAAAACCCGCGCCAGAATTTCGCTGCCAAAAAGCTGCGGCGAAAGAATGATGTCCGGATGTACCATTTTAATTTTATTCAGGTTTTTGCTATCGCTGACGGCCAGCACCGTTTTGACATCTTTGCTCATATCTTTGGCTGACAGGACGACAAAAGCGTTATCTGCATCGTTATCACTGAGCGCCAGAATAGCCCGACAGTGATCGATTCCCGCTTTTTTTAATACCGAACTGTCATTGCTGTCACCGGGAATAACATCAGCATTGTCGCCTAATCGTTGCTCAAGTTGTTTGATGTCATCTTCTGGCAAATTGCTGATAACAGTCACGTTTTGTCCGCGTTGATTCAGTTGCAGAATCGTGTTGATTGCCAGAATGGAGTGACCGCAAACAATAAAGTGATCTTTACGATTCATCGTATGCTTGTTTCCTTTCACAAGTTTATTGAATCCTCCTCGGATAAGAGGACCAAAAATAGAGGTCATGGAGGTGGCGAAAACGGTAATGCCGGAAATAATGACTGAAATAGTAAACAGGCGTGCCGATTCAGACACGGGAACGATATCGCCATAGCCCACGGTTGACATAGTTTCTATCGAAAAATAGAAAGCAGTCATCAGGCTCTCTATTCGCGGATTGAAACCCTCACTTAAATACAGCGCGCCGTAGGTGGAGTAAAACAGTAACGTCGTAAAACTAATAAAAGCAAAAATTGTCCCGGCGGCGGCACTACTGTGTGAGAAGTCTTTGCGCAGCACCAGCAGAATCACCAGCGTAAAGATGCAAAAACCAATACTAAATTTCAGCCAGGGATAAAAATGCAAGGTGTAGATCAGCGTAATCAACAACAAAATAATACTGATTGCCCATGCCAGTTTTGCTCGAAATAACAAGCCGATCGAATTCAGAACAAGAAAGACGCCGAGCATAAACAGCGGCGCATTGGCCAGCAAGGAGAGATCAAGTTCCGAAAATGCCTGGATATGGAAAATATCGAGCAGATTGACCGACATACCATAGATTGTTTTAAAAATAAGCAATCCATTTAAAAAGACGGCTAGCGCGATAATATCGTGCCGCAGGGTCACCCATAAATTTACTGCTGTTTGCTTGAATGTAGCCCAGTGACTCACTGATACCTCTGTAACCACAATTTTGTTTAATTATCTCTACGCGTACATAATGTGAGCATACATGCGACGCGTGAATATGTTAAACAATAGTAGATGACTTTATCCGCAGTAATCAAAGGATTTGATTGAGCAATACCTTGTCAGGGAGGGGCATTTTTCCTGAATATGCTGACATCGTATAAAGAAATACAGATAAAGTTATTATCTGTTTGTTATAGCGGCTGCGATGGCATACCTACAAGGAAAGGCCAAACAAGAACACGGTTGCTAAAACCGTGTTCTAAGATGTTGAGCCTCTATTCAGAACACTTTCTTAAAGGGCTTTACTGAAACGTGTTCATACACTCCAGCCGCCACGTAAGGATCGGCATCAGCCCATGCTTGCGCTGCTTCCAGAGATTCAAATTCAGCAATCACCGTCGAACCTGTAAAACCTGCGGCACCAGGATCATTGCTATCAACTGCTGGCATTGGTCCCGCAGTCAGCAAACGACCTTCATCATGCAGTAACTGCAAACGCGCTAAATGTGCCGGACGAACGGAAAGACGTTTTTCGAGACTATCGGCTTTGTCTTGAGCGTAAATTACATACAACACGGGCACAACTCCTTGTTCGGAAAAGTTGTAAAGTACGTTATTTGAAAGGGCGAAGATCTGCAACGGAAAGATGATGTCTTTGTTAAGAGTCTGGATAAAGTCAGGTCAATTACGCCAAAAATTGCGTTTTCACTGATCCTGATCGTTTTGTGTTATTGAATATGATTGCTATTTGCATTTAAAATTGAGGCCTGGTTTTTCTACTGAAATGATTATGACTTCAATGACCCTTGATTTACCTCGCCGCTTCCCCTGGCCGACGTTACTTTCAGTCTGCATTCACGGTGCTGTCGTGGCGGGTCTACTCTATACCTCGGTACATCAGGTTATTGAACTACCTGCGCCCGCGCAGCCGATTTCTGTCACCATGGTTGCGCCAGCGGATCTCGAACCGCCACAAGCCGTTCAGCCGCCGCCGGAGCCGGTGGTAGAGCCAGAGCCGGAACCTGAGCCGATACCTGAACCGCCAAAAGAAGCGCCGGTGGTCATTGAAAAGCCGAAGCCAAAACCTAAGCCAAAACCGAAGCCAGTGAAAAAGGTGCAGGAACAGCCAAAGCGCGATGTTAAACCAGCGGAGTCGCGTCCGGCATCACCGTTTGAAAATACGGCACCAGCGCGCCCGACCACCAGCACGGCAACGGCTGCAATCAGCAAACCAGTCACTAGTGTGGCTTCAGGACCACGCGCATTAAGCCGCAATCAGCCGCAGTATCCAGCGCGTGCGCAGGCATTGCGCATTGAAGGGCAGGTTAAAGTTAAATTTGACGTTACACCGGATGGTCGCGTGGATAACGTACAAATTCTTTCCGCCAAACCCGCAAACATGTTTGAGCGCGAAGTGAAAAATGCGATGCGCAGATGGCGTTACGAGCCGGGTAAGCCAGGAAGTGGAATTGTGGTAAATATTCTGTTTAAAATTAACGGCACCACCGAAATTCAGTAAGTAAAAAGTCAAAAGCCTCCGACCGGAGGCTTTTGACTTTTACTCAACGGGTAAGGCGCGAGGCTTTCCTTCAGGATCTACAGCGACATACTTAAATAATGCTTCCGTCGCTTTATAGCGTTGCCCAAGTGGTTCAGACGCCACCTTTTTCACCCACACTTCAATATTAATACTG
Organism: Escherichia sp. MR; assembly: GCF_005280595.1. NCBI lineage: Bacteria > Pseudomonadati > Pseudomonadota > Gammaproteobacteria > Enterobacterales > Enterobacteriaceae > Escherichia > Escherichia sp. MR. The sequence goes on from NZ_SZVK01000017.1 coordinate 22,521, forward strand.
ACAGATGTTGTCCCTTTTTGGACACAGCGTGCATAGCAGCACACTACATCGCCGACTGCAACCGGCCGCAAGAAAGTCATTCCTTCAACCCGCACGGTTACTACGCGACCGTGTGCAATTTCTTTTGCCAGAATGGCACCACCAATATCCATCTGCGACATTAACCAACCACCAAAGATGTCACCATTGGCATTGGTATCGGCAGGCATGGCTAAAGTTCGTAAAACCAGATCGCCCTGGGGGACGTTATGTGTTGTTGACATGGTAAAACCGACTAAAAAGGAAAATCACAGGCGCGATGCTACTATGATTTTCCTGAGGAGAACAGAGGAGATACAGCGCCAGCCCCGAAGGACTGGCAGTCTGGTTATGATTTATCTTCCTGTGGCATGTGGCGGTAGATATAGATACCGCTTAACAGCGTGAAGATTAAGGTGAGGGCGGTCAGACCGAACACTTTGAAGTTGACCCAAATATTTTGTGGTAGCCAGAAAGCGATATAGATGTTTGCCAGCCCGCAAAGGATAAAAAAGACTGCCCAGGCCAGATTCAACTTCGACCATACTGGCTGCGGCAGGGTAAGCTCTTTACCCAACATACGTTGAATCAGCGGCTTTTTCATTACCCATTGGCTAACCAACAGAGCACCGGCAAACAGTGCGTAAATTACGGTGACCTTCCATTTAATAAACTCATCATTGTGGAAGAATAGCGTCAGACCACCGAAGACAACCACCAGAACAAAGGTGATCAGAGCCATCTTCTCAACCTTACGAAAGCGAACCCAGCTATAAATAAGCACAATCGCTGTGGCGACGATCAGCGCCGCAGTTGCCGCATAGATGTCATAAATCTTATAGAACGCGAAGAAGACAACCAGCGGTAGAAAATCAAGAAACTGCTTCATTTTACGATTCCGTAATCAAATGCTTAGGGTTATTGGCGAATCAACATGTACAGACGGAACAGATAGATGAGCAATACGGCTGAAATCAGGTTGCTCAAGGTGTTCGCCAGTACAGCGCCAATTTCTGGGGTTAATGCGGCAAACGAAGAGGCAAACAGCAACAACAGAGTTTTTGCCAGTAACCAGCTCAATACCGCAGGTGCCACCAGACGCATATTCGCCCATGTCAGCCGCATACTGCTGCGCATGGAGGCGAAAACGCCCATTTTATCCTGGACCAGCATCACGGGAGCCAACGCCAGCAGGATGGCCATGATGATACCAGGAACGACCACCAGCATGATGCCTATTTGCACAATCAATGTTGTCAGGAGGATTAGCAAGAATAGCTTCGGTAATACCGGAGCGCTCGCGCCAATTGCCCGTAATGCGCTGACCCGCTGACCGGCGGACACTAGCTGGAGCATTAATAATACGCCGCCCGCAAGAATGGCGTTACCGATTAATCCTGAAAAGGTAGAAGCAGCGGACGCACGCAGCAAAATCTGCTGTTGTTCCGGGGACATATTTTGTACCAGGTCGAACAACCCACCGCCGCCACTAACGGGTACACCGTCATTGAGCTGCGCAAGTTGAGCGTCACTGGGTGAGAAAACATGTCCTAACACCACTGTGATAAATGCACAAAGCAACGATACCAACAGAATGGTCATAAATTGATTACGGAAGAAATTTCCGGTGTCACGGTATACGGACTGCGCCGTGATAGACATGCACTCTCCTTGAGTTTTATGCAGGTGTTAATTAGCGGGCAATTGTACCCTGGTTAGCCTCTCAGTGGCAGCATCAGGTCATGTATGGAAAAGCATATCTTTGTAAAGCGGAGGTAATTGTTGGCATTTATGTGTGCAGACGGGAGCAAGTGGCGAGCGCGTTAATATTTGCGCAGCGCAAATATTCGAAAATTGATTTAAATCACATTAACCAGGATTTGTGATGCAACTTCTAAATTAATCCAGATCAATAAAGGGTGATTTAGAGGATGTAGTGTGATCTGTGTAGGATCATTTGTTACCCCAATGTAGGTATATTTGTCACGTTTTTATAACCATAACGACGGAGCGGATATGAAAAAATTAACAGTGGCGGCTTTGGCAGTAACAACACTTCTCTCTGGCACAGCCTTTGCGCATGAAGCAGGCGAGTTTTTTATGCGTGCAGGTTCTGCGACTGTGCGTCCGACAGAAGGCGCTGGTGGTACGTTAGGAAGTCTGGGGGGATTTAGCGTGACTAATAACACTCAGTTGGGCCTGACGTTTACGTATATGGCGACTGACAATATCGGTGTTGAATTACTGGCAGCGACGCCTTTCCGCCATAAAATCGGTACTCGCGCGACCGGTGATATTGCAACAGTCCATCATCTGCCGCCAACACTGATGGCGCAGTGGTATTTTGGTGATGCCAGCAGCAAATTCCGTCCTTACGTTGGTGCCGGTATTAACTACACCACGTTCTTTGATAATGGATTTAACGATCATGGCAAAGAGGCCGGGCTTTCCGATCTCAGTCTGAAAGATTCCTGGGGCGCTGCCGGGCAGGTTGGGGTGGATTATCTGATTAACCGTGACTGGTTGGTTAACATGTCAGTCTGGTACATGGATATCGATACTACCGCAAATTATAAACTGGGCGGTGCACAGCAACACGACAGTGTACGCCTCGATCCGTGGGTGTTTATGTTCTCCGCAGGCTATCGTTTTTAATTCCCCGCAAAAATGACCCCGTAATTACGGGGTCAATAAGGACATGGTATAAAGGGTATTATTTCTTCGCTTCTACGCCATCAGTTTCAGCACGAATTAAAAATTTCTCAGTTGTTTGCGGAATATGCTGAATTAGCCAGTCGGCCATTTGCTTTTCCTCATTTAAAATCGCTTCGATGACCGGAATAGAGGCTGTATCACCGGCATTTTTTGCCGCAGCTAATAGTGAGGTATAGCAGGCGATTTAAAATTGCTCGAAGACATAGCCGCTAATGGAACCTTTGACAATTTCATCAGAAGGAAAAATACCACCGATAGACTGCCCAAGCGCAGCCATTTTACTCATGGAATCTTTAATGACTGAACGTGAAATGTCATTACGATCAAGAATAGTTTCCAGTTGAACAATCTGGTTTTTGGTTTCACTAAGATGTTGTTCAATACGAGCGCGTAGTTCAGGATAATTATCTATGCGGCTGGCCATGGATTCAAGCATAGATTCGGCTTGCTTTTCCATTGCGTGGGCGTCACGTAACCAGTCATGATAATGTTCAATACGATTCATGAAAATGTCCTCTTTATAAAATTACTGAAAGTTGAAGTTCATATTTCAGGCTTTATTTTCGGCTTTCTTATTTACGTTATTAAGAGCCAGATCAGTCAGTTTGATGTCTGTGGCCTTTTCTTCTTCCAGAGTTTCTTTCAGAAGCTTCGCTGCTTTACGGTAACCTAATTGTTCAGCCAGTGTCGCTAAGGTCCCGTAACTGGCAATTTCATAGTGCTCGACTTTCTGTGCAGCAGCAATGAGCGCGGCGTCACGCACTTCGTTTTTTTCTGTGCTCTCAATGACCTCATTAGCTTCTTCAATGAGTCCTTCCATTGCTACGCACTTCATGCGTTTAATTTTAAGATTTGATTCGGATTCTACGACTTGATCAATACGTTCTATCTGTCCATGAGTTTCCTCAAGGTGCGCATGAAAAGCCTGACTTAGTTTTTCGTTTGATGTTGCTCTGGCGAGTTTTGCCAGTGCCCGGGTTAATTGTTTTTCTGCGCTGTAGGTGTCTGAAAGCAGGTGAATAAATACATCTTCAATGGTCTTCATATTCATATTTTTCTCCAGTGAAATCACTGCGAGCCATACGGCCCGCAGATACAATTATCTTTATCAGCTGATATTAATAATTAACGGTGGATCAGGATTTTCCTGATTTATTACCACCGCTTTGTTGACCGCCTTTTTTACCCGCTTCGGATGCGCGTTGCGGATCGTTTTTAAAATTACCGCCGCTGTGCTGACCACCTTTACGACCTGCGTCGGATGCCTTCTCACGATCTTCGGCGAAATTTCCTGAACCACCACGATGTTCGGCCATGTTATTTCTCCCGTTACGTTGCATTGTTTGATTAATATGAGTGTTGTGTGCCGACACTCATTAAAATTAGTCGCTAATAAGAATTAGTCAAATTAAGCGTGGCAAGGAGGGAGGGTGGAAAATATATTTTGAGGAAGGTTCTGGATATATTAATAATTGCCTGAGGAATAAGTGACTTAGGAAAAATTATTGATTTTACTGGTGTTATGTTGCGGGATTAATTTGTTTGATTATATTACTGTTGGGCGGAAAAATGACGTAAGTTGACGTATGTTAGGGTTAAGCGAAACGGTAAAAAGGCAAATAATAAATAAAATTAAGATTTTTCTGGCTTCGTTAAAGGAATACAAAATGCCGCCAGCAGAACTGACGGCTGTGGGATTAACTGCGTGTTGCCGCTTTCATCGGTTGTATAAAAGCTTTCAATGCCACCAACATTTTCTCTGGCTCATTAATATGTTGCTCGATGATTTTAACAATGGCCGAACCAGAAATCGCGCCCGCAGCTCCTGCATCAATCGCTGCTTTTACCTGATCCGGGGCGGAAATACCAAATCCCTGCAATGGAGGTGCAGCGTTGTACTCTTTCAGCTTCGCAACCAGATGATTGAGGGGTAACGCGGCGCGGTTTTCTGCGCCGGTCACGCCCGCACGCGACAATAAATAGGTGTAACCACGACCATAAGAGGCTATCTGACGCAGCAAATCATCGTCGGCATTCGGCGGGCAGATAAATATAGGTGCGACGTTATGGCGCAACGCAGCCTGGCGGAAGGGCGCAGACTCTTCCACGGGCACATCGGCAACCAGCACCGAATCGACGCCGACTTTCTCGCACTGGGCATAAAACTCATCAATACCTTTGTTAAACACCAGGTTGGCATACATCAGAAGGCCAATGGGAATATTCGGGTGTTTCTGGCGAATCAGTGCCAGCATTTCAAAACATTGTGCCGGGGTCACACCCGCCGCAAAAGCACGCAGTGTGGCGTTTTGAATCGTCGGGCCATCTGCCAGCGGGTCAGAGAAGGGGATGCCTAACTCCAGCGCGTCAGCACCGGCTTCAATTAGCGTATCGATAATTTTCAGCGACTGCTCAATGCCCGGATCACCGAGCGTGACGAAAGGAACGAATGCGCCTTCTTTGCGCTCCTTCAAACGGGCAAACAGAGATTCGTAGCGTTCCATCAGATTTCCCCTCGTGCTTTCAAAATATCGTGAACGGTGAAGATGTCTTTGTCGCCGCGACCGGAAAGGTTAACCACCAGCAGCTGCTCTTTTTCCGGGTTTTCGCGCATCATTTTCAGCGCATGAGCCAGGGCATGGGAGGATTCCAGCGCCGGAATAATCCCTTCATGCAGGCACAGCGTTTTAAAGGCGTCCAGTGCTTCATCATCGGTAATTGAGACATAATCAGCGCGTCCAGTGCTGTTGAGATACGCGTGTTGCGGGCCGACAGACGGGAAATCCAGCCCGGCTGAGATGGAGTAAGATTCTTCAATCTGCCCGTCTTCTGTCTGCATCATCGGCGCTTTCATACCGAAATAGATGCCCACACGACCATGTTTCAATGGTGCACCGTGCTCGCCGGTTTCGATACCGTGACCGCCTGGCTCCACGCCAATCAGGCCAACGTCGGTTTCGTTGATGAAATCAGCAAACATCCCGATGGCATTCGAACCGCCGCCAACACAGGCGATAACGGCGTCCGGTAGGCGACCTTCTCTTTCCAGAATCTGTGCTTTGGTTTCTTCGCCAATCATCCGTTGAAACTCACGCACAATGGTCGGGTAAGGATGCGGGCCAGCTGCGGTGCCCAGCATATAGTGCGCGGTTTCATAACTGCCTGACCAGTCGCGCAGCGCCTCGTTACAGGCATCTTTCAGCGTCGCGGAACCGCTATGTACCGGAATCACTTCCGCGCCCATTAAGCGCATACGAAAAACGTTGGGCGACTGACGTTCGACGTCTTTGGCACCCATATAAATTCGACATTTCAGGCCAAGCAGGGCGCTGGCAAGGGCAGACGCCACACCATGCTGACCGGCACCGGTTTCGGCGATGATTTCGGTTTTACCCATCCGCTTCGCCAGTAAGGCCTGACCCAGCACCTGGTTTGTTTTATGTGCGCCGCCGTGCAGTAAATCTTCACGCTTCAGGTACAACGTGGTGTTAGTGCCGGCCGTAATATTCTGGCATTTAGTCAGCGCGGTCGGGCGTCCGGCATAGTTTTTTAGCAGATCATTAAACTGCGCCTGAAATTCTGGATCTTTTTGTGCGCTGACGAAGGCTTCTTCCAGCTGGCGCAGGGCAGGCATCAGGATTTGTGGCACGTACATGCCGCCAAACTCACCAAAATACGGGTTAAGTAATGTTGTCATTGTTCCTTTCCTTAATATGCGCGCAGTGTCTGGAAAACCGAGGCCAAAAGACGTGCGTCTTTGATGCCCGGTTGCGACTCTACAGCAGAATTAAAATCAAGCCCGGCGCAGCCGGTTTGTGCCGCTTCCTCGCAGTTATCTGCGCCTAAGCCACCCGCCAGCAGAACGTTGCCAAGCGATTGACCGTTTAACAGTGACCAGTCGAAACGTTGCCCGCTTCCGCCCTGGCCGTTATCGAAAACATATTTATCAACGTGCTGAAAATCGCGCGCTGGCAGGGTTTCTCCAACGCTCAATGCTTTCCAGATGGCAACGTTTGCTGGCAGAGCATCACGCAGTGCGTCGATATATTGCTGATCTTCACTGCCATGCAGTTGCACTGCCACCAGCGATAACACCTTAGCTTTGCCTGCCACATCGGCAATATCGTGATTGCGGAACACGCCAACATACTGCAACGGTGCCGCAGCCATCACTTCCTGCGCCTGTTCAACGCTGACGCAACGCGGTGATGTCGCAACAAAAATCAACCCACCGTAAATCGCGCCTGCGTCATAAGCTGCTTTAGCATCTTGCCCACGCGTCAGGCCACACACTTTATTCTCACCCAACAACATCCGGCGCACGGCGGCGTTTAGATCGTCGTGCGCCATCAGCGCCGAGCCAATCAAAAAGCCGTTAGCGAAGTGGCCTAATTCGCGCACCTGAGCGTAAGTATTGATGCCGGATTCGCTGATCACCGTCACGTTGTGCCCCAGTTTTGGCGCAAGCTCGCGCGTGCGGTTGAGATCAATCGACAAATCACGCAGATCGCGGTTGTTGATGCCAACGACCTTTGCCCCCAATGCAATGGCGCGCTCCAGTTCCTCTTCATTACTGACTTCGGTCAGCACACCCATCTTCAAACTATGGGCGACGGCTGCAAGCTGGCGATACGATTCGTCGTCCAGCACTGAAAGCATTAATAAGCAGGCATCAGCCTGGTAATAGCGCGCCAGATAGATCTGGTAAGGGTCGATAATAAAGTCTTTACATAAAATCGGCTGTGGCGCGATTTGGCTGACGATGGGGAGGAAATCAAAGCTTCCCTGGAAATATTTCTCATCAGTCAGCACCGAAATTGCCGAAGCGTAATGCTTATAAATCGAGGCAATGCGTGCCGGATCGAAATCATCACGGATCACGCCTTTTGATGGCGACGCTTTCTTGCATTCCAGAATAAATGCGGTACGTGCACCCTGTAGCGCATCATAAAAATGTCGCGTGCTCGGCTGAATTTCATTCTGAAAACTGGCAAGTGGTTGCTGCTGTTTACGGGCTTCTACCCAAATCGCCTTGTCCGCGACGATTTTCGCTAAAACGGTTTGCATCATTTACCCTCGTGCCGCCAGTGCGGTGACTCTGTCGTAAGCGGAACCACTACGCAGTACCTCAAGAACGGTTTGCGCATTGGCTTGCAGATCTTCCTGGCCATGCAGGCGCATTAACATGGCGACATTCGCCGCGACGGCTGCCTCATGGGCGGCGTCGCCTTTACCTTGTAACAAACGTGTTAAAATGTCACGGTTTTCTTCCGGCGTTCCGCCAGCCAGTTGTTCCTGGTGGTAGGGCGTCAGGCCAAAATCTTCTGCGGTCAACTGATAGCTTTTAATTTCGCCATCGTGCAACTCGGCAACAATCGTTGGTGCGTGTAACGAAACTTCATCCATTCCGCCGCTGTGCACAACCGCTGCGCGTTGATACCCCAACACGCGCAAGGTTTCGGCAATCGGCAGTACCAGCTCCGGACTATAAACACCAATTAACGCCAGCGGCGGATGCGCCGGGTTAATCAATGGCCCCAGCACGTTGAACAGAGTGCGGGTTTTCAGTTGCTGACGAACCGGCATCGCGTGGCGGAATCCGGTGTGATATTTCGGTGCAAAGAGGAAACAGACGCCTAACTCATCCAGCGCCTGGCGCGATTTATCGGCGTTCATATCAAGATTAATACCGAACGCCGCCAGCAGATCCGAAGAACCCGATTTACTGGAGACGCTGCGGTTGCCGTGTTTCGCCACTTTCAGCCCACAGGCTGCTGCAACAAAAGCACTGGCGGTAGAAATGTTGATACTGTTGCTGCCGTCACCGCCGGTGCCGACAATATCGGCAAACAGATAATCCGGGCGCGGGAACGGCGCAGCGTTTTCCAGAAGCGCAGTTGCTGCTCCGGCGATTTCGTTCGGGTGTTCGCCACGAATTTTCATGCTCACCAGCGCCGCCGCCAGTTGTTCCGGCTTCAGTTCACCACGTACCACTGCTGAAAATAGCTGGTGGCTTTCCTGCTGGCTAAGGGTCTGCGCCTGATACAGTTTTTCCAGAATCGGTTGCAGCGTGTTGGTGGGTTCCAGCTTTTGCTGCGCCCAGGCCAGCGTTTGTTCCAGCAAGCGAGCGCCCTGGGTGGTGAGAATGGATTCCGGATGGAACTGGAATCCACAGACGCGATCCGCATCATGACGAACCGCCATCACCATGCCATTAAAATGGGCGTTGATGGTTAAACCGGCCGGAATGTTACTGCCCACCAGCGAGTGATAACGCGCCACTGGCAGAGGGTTTGTTAACCCGGCAAACATCGCCTGACCGTCATGTTCAATGCTCGACGCTTTACCGTGCAGAATTTCGCCCGCCTGGCCGACATAACCCCCATAGGCTTCGACAATCGCCTGATGACCGAGGCAAATGCCAATAATCGGCAGCTTGCCGCGCAGACGAGTAAGCAGTTCCGGCATGCAACCCGCTTCGCTCGGCACACCGGGGCCAGGAGAAAGCATCAGCACCGGATTGCTCATCGTCGCCAGGCGTTCAATTAAGGTCTGCGCCGGAATATGGTTGCGGTAAATCACCACGTTATGACCATTGCTGCGCAACTGATCTGCCAGGTTGTAAGTAAAAGAGTCGATATTATCGAGCAGCAGAATGTCAGCCATCAGAAAGTCTCCTGTGCATGATGCGCGGTGGCGATAGCGCGCAGTACAGCGCGGGCTTTATTACGGGTTTCGTCGGCTTCCGACTGCGGAACAGAATCAAGAACCACGCCAGCACCGGCCTGCACGGTGGCGATGCCGTTTTCCACCAGTGCCGAGCGGATCACAATGCAGGTGTCGAGATCGCCGTGTGCGGTGAAATAACCTACCGCGCCGCCGTAACTGCCGCGTCGACGACCTTCCGCTTCGGCAATTAACTGCATGGCGCGCACTTTCGGCGCACCGCTTAATGTGCCCATATTCATACAGGCGCGATAAGCGTGCAGGGCGTCAAGATCGTGGCGCAATTCACCGACAACGCGGGAGACGAGATGCATCACGTAAGAGTAACGGTCAACTTTGGTGAGGTCGGCAACGTAGCGGCTGCCGGGGGTGCAAATGCGTGCCAGATCATTACGGGCGAGATCCACCAGCATCAGATGTTCCGAAAGCTCTTTATGGTCGGTACGCATCTCCAGTTCTATGCGGCTGTCGAGGTCTCTGTCTAGTGAACCATCGGCGCGACGACCTCGTGGGCGTGTTCCTGCAATCGGGTAGATTTCAATCTGGCGGCTGGTGGCGTCATACTTGAGCGAACTTTCCGGCGACGCACCGAACAGAGTGAAATCATCATCCTGCATAAAAAACATATACGGGCTGGGGTTACTCTTTTTCAGCACGTAATAGGCTGCCAGCGGTGACGGGCAGGGCAGTGAGAAACGGCGAGAGGGGACGACCTGGAAAATTTCTCCGGCGCGAATCGCTTTTTGCAACGAACGCACTACGCCACCGAACTCTTCATCGCTCTGATTACATTCACAACGCATATGCGGTACGGAAACCACTGGCAGCGGCGGCGCGGCTTCGGTCAGTTGCTGACGTAGTTCGTTCAGGCGTGCAGTGAGACGCTGTTTTTCTTCTTCATTCGGCGCAAACAGGCTGGCCTGAATGCGGGTGCTTTTTTTCTGATGGTCAATCACCATCAGCGTTTCAGCGAGATAAAAACAGAAATCAGGGCAGTTATTTTCCGCTGACAATTGCGGTAAATCTTCAAACCCCGCGACCAGGTCATAAGAGAACAGGCCGCCAAAGAACATCGCTTCCCGTTCTTCCTTCGGTACATTCAACAGATTCTGCAATAAGCGGAAAGCGTCAAAAACCGAAAGGGAGCATAAGCGGGCGTCTTCATCCAGCAGTGGACTGACAGCGGGGAAGCGCAGCACACGGCAGTTTGGTGATTGTTCATTTTCCACCCCCGCAGGCAGGGCGTTATCCAGTAGTGTCAGCAGGGTTTCGCCATTGCCGGAAAGCGCCTGGATTGTGACAGTGTCACCTAATGCTGTAATGCGCAGCGCACTGTCTACCAGCAGCAGGCTTTTTAAATCATCTTTGCTGTCGATATCTGCGGATTCCAGCAGCAGCGTTGCCGGACGATCCCCACACAACTGGTGAAAAAGCGCGGTGGGATTGTCGCGATAAGCGCCTTCGCAGGTTAGCAATTCGAGATTCGGTTTTTGTGTTTGCATTGTTATTCTCTAATTTTGTTCAAAAAAAAGCCCGCTGATTAGGCGGGCTGGGTATCTGATTGCTTTACGCATGGTGAATACACTGCCCGTTTCAGGAAGTGCGCCACCAACCTTTCAGTACGAAAATTGCTTTCATTGTCGATACCCTTTTTGCGTGAACTTGCGTACTAGTTAACTAGTTCAATGATTAATTGTCAACAGCTCATTTCAGAATATTTGCCAGAACCGTTATGATGTCGGCGCAAAAAACATTATCCAGAACGGGAGTGCGCCTTGAGCGACACGAATTACGCAGTGATTTACGACCTGCACAGCCATACGACAGCTTCCGATGGCTGCCTGACGCCAGAAGCATTGGTGCACCGTGCAGTCGAGATGCGCGTCGGCACCCTGGCGATCACCGACCATGACACCACAGCCGCAATCGCGCCAGCAAGAGAGGAAATTTCACGTTCGGGGCTGGCGCTGAATCTTATTCCCGGCGTGGAAATTTCCACGGTCTGGGAAAATCATGAAATTCATATTGTCGGGCTGAATATTGATATTACTCATCCGCTAATGTGTGAGTTCCTCGCGCAGCAGACAGAACGGCGCAATCAGCGGGCGCAGCTAATTGCCGAAAGACTTGAAAAAGCGCAAATACCTGGTGCGCTGGAAGGCGCGCAACGGCTGGCGCAGGGCGGCGCGGTGACGCGCGGTCATTTTGCTCGTTTCCTTGTGGAGTGCGGCAAAGCCAGTTCAATGGCGGATGTCTTTAAAAAGTATCTGGCGCGCGGGAAAACCGGATACGTTCCGCCACAGTGGTGTACAATAGAACAAGCTATTGATGTCATTCATCATTCTGGCGGTAAGGCGGTACTAGCTCATCCTGGGCGGTACAATCTTAGTGCTAAATGGCTGAAAAGATTGGTTGCGCATTTTGCCGAACACCACGGCGACGCGATGGAAGTCGCGCAGTGCCAGCAATCGCCCAATGAACGCACCCAACTGGCGACACTTGCGCGTCAGCACCATTTATGGGCATCACAAGGATCTGATTTTCATCAGCCATGCCCGTGGATCGAACTGGGTCGTAAACTCTGGCTGCCCGCAGGCGTTGAAGGCGTCTGGCAGCTATGGGAACAGCCGCAGAACACCACAGAGAGGGAATTATGAGTCAGTTTTTTTATATTCATCCTGATAACCCGCAGCAACGTCTGATCAATCAGGCGGTGGAGATCGTGCGTAAAGGCGGGGTGATTGTCTATCCAACCGATTCCGGCTATGCGCTCGGCTGTAAAATTGAAGATAAAAACGCCATGGAGCGTATTTGTCGTATTCGCCAGCTGCCGGACGGTCACAACTTTACCCTGATGTGTCGCGATCTTTCTGAACTTTCGACCTATTCCTTTGTGGATAACGTCGCGTTTCGTCTGATGAAAAACAACACGCCAGGTAACTATACCTTCATCCTTAAGGGGACGAAGGAAGTGCCACGCCGTTTGTTGCAGGAAAAACGCAAAACCATCGGGATGCGCGTGCCGTCAAACCCCATCGCCCAGGCGTTACTTGAGGTGCTGGGTGAACCGATGCTTTCCACTTCGTTGATGCTGCCGGGCAGCGAATTTACCGAATCCGATCCGGAAGAAATTAAAGACCGTCTGGAAAAACAGGTGGATTTGATCATTCACGGCGGTTATCTCGGCCAGAAACCGACAACGGTCATCGACCTCACCGATGATACGCCAGTCGTGGTGCGTGAAGGCGTAGGTGATGTGAAGCCTTTCTTATAAAAAATTGCGTTCCACGGATGGAAGATTATGGCAGGGACATTTCGCTGCATTTTGCTGTTGATAGCTGGGCTGCTTTACTCATCGCTGGGTTACGCGAAAAACATGGAGATTCCTTATCATGAAGAAGGGATCTCGCTCTTTGATGTTGAGGCCACCATGCAACCTGATGGGGTGCTCGACATTAAAGAGAACATTCATTTTCAGGCGAGAAATCAGCAGATTAAGCATGGATTTTATCGTGATTTGCCTCGATTATGGATGCAGCCTAATGGTGATGCGGCGCTGCTAAACTATCGCATTATTGGCGTCACTCGTGATGGTATTCCTGAACCCTGGCAACTTGACTGGCATATCGGGTTGATGAGTATTGTCGTGGGCGATAAGCAGCGTTTCTTGCCACAAGGCGATTATCATTATCAAATTCATTACCAGGTTGAAAATGCTGTACTGCGTGAGGGTGATTCTGACCTGCTTATCTGGAACGTAACTGGTAATAACTGGCCGTTTGAAATCTATAAGACCCGATTTTCACTCAAGTTGCCTGATATTGCGGGTAATCCATTTAGCGAAATCGATCTCTTTACTGGAGAAGAGGGCGACACATATCGAAATGGCCGCATCCTTGAGGACGGAAGAATTGAATCCCGCGATCCGTTTTACCGTGAAGATTTCACTGCACTCTACCGTTGGCCTCATGCCTTGCTGGATAATTCCCCGGCACAACACACGACGAATATTTTTAGCCATCTTTTTTTGCCCTCAACATCGTCTCTTATCATTTGGTTACCGTGTCTGTTACTGGTGTGTGGATGGTTATATCTCTGGAAGCGCAGGCCACAATTTACGCCGGTAGATGTGAGTGAAACTGAAATCATTCCCCCAGATTACACGCCTGGCATGTTGCGTCTCGATGCGAAGCTGGTTTACGACGATAAAGGTTTTTGTGCCGATATCGTAAATCTGATTGTGAAAGGAAAAATTCATCTGGAAGACCTGTATGACAAGAACCAGCAAATCCTGATTCGTGTTAATGAAGGCGCGACCAGAAATAATGAGGTACTACTGCCCGCAGAGCAGTTATTACTGGAAGCGTTATTTCGTAAAGGCGATAAGGTCGTTCTTACGGGGAGACGCAACAGAGTCTTACGCAGGGCATTTTTACGGATGCAGAAATTTTATCTGCCGCGTAAAAAGTCTTCGTTTTACCGACCGGATGCGTTTTTGCAATGGGGCGGACTGGCGATATTAGCAGTCATTTTTTATGGAAACCTGAGTCCCGTTGGCTGGGCAGGTATGAGTCTGGTGGCTGATATGTTTATCATGACCTGCTGGCTTCTTCCTTTTTTGTTTTCTTCCCTTGCGCTTTTGTTTGCCCGCGATGATGACAAGCCTTGCGTTAATCGTGTAATCATCACTTTGTTTTTACCACTGATTTGTTCAGGCGTGGCTTTCTATTCTCTCTACATCAATGTCGGAGATGTGTTCTTTTACTGGTATATGCCAGCCGGTTATTTTAGTGCCGTTTTCCTGACGGGGTATCTCACCGCCCTGGGGTATATTTTTCTGCCACAGTTTACACAAACTGGGCAGCAACGTTATGCCCACGGCGAGGCTATCGTCAACTATCTTGCGCGTAAAGAGGCGGCAACGCACAGTGGGCGGCGGCGGAAAGGGGAAACACGGAAACTGGATTACACTTTGTTAGGTTGGGCGGTCTCGGCAAACCTTGGCAGAGAATGGGCAGCACGTATCACTCCGTCACTTACAGCGGCTGTTCGCGCTCCGGAAATTGCCCGTAGCGGCGTTTTATTCTCATTACAGATGCACCTGAGTCTGGGAGCTAATACCAGTTTGTTGGGGCGAAGTTATTCCGGTAGTAGTGGCGGTGGCGCAGGCGGTGGTGGCTGGTAATCAAGCTGATGTTAATCGAAACAAGCTTTAACCCTAAAGATAGTGTAGTATGTTGCGCCTCAAAGCCAGGCCAGTTAAAACGTCATGTCGTTGACTTAAGGCCGGAAGAGTTCGAACAGACTTTACTATCAGTGAGTCAGATGTAAGTTCTGACTCACTGTTGCACAAAGCATATCAGACGCCTGGGAAGGCGACACCAAAAGGAAGCTCTATGAGCGAAAAGCTACAGAAAGTGCTGGCGCGTGCCGGCCACGGTTCTCGCCGTGAAATCGAATCTATTATTGAAGCCGGTCGTGTGAGTGTTGATGGCAAAATTGCTAAACTCGGCGATCGCGTTGAAGTTACTCCTGGACTGAAAATTCGTATCGATGGTCACCTGATTTCGGTGCGTGAGTCCGCTGAGCAAATTTGTCGCGTGCTGGCCTATTACAAGCCGGAAGGTGAGTTATGTACTCGTAACGACCCGGAAGGGCGTCCAACAGTGTTTGACCGTCTGCCGAAGCTGCGTGGCGCACGCTGGATTGCCGTAGGTCGTCTCGACGTTAATACCTGTGGTCTGTTGCTGTTCACCACCGACGGTGAACTGGCAAACCGTTTAATGCACCCAAGCCGTGAAGTTGAACGTGAATATGCCGTGCGTGTATTTGGTCAGGTTGACGACGCGAAACTGCGTGATTTGAGTCGTGGCGTGCAGTTGGAAGATGGTCCGGCAGCCTTTAAAACCATTAAGTTCAGCGGCGGCGAAGGGATCAACCAGTGGTACAACGTTACTCTGACCGAAGGCCGTAACCGTGAAGTTCGTCGTTTGTGGGAAGCGGTTGGTGTGCAGGTAAGCCGCCTGATCCGTGTTCGTTACGGTGATATCCCACTGCCAAAAGGTCTGCCACGCGGTGGCTGGACGGAGCTGGACCTCGCCCAGACTAACTATCTGCGCGAACTGGTGGAGCTACCGCCAGAAACCAGCTCTAAAGTCGCTGTAGAAAAAGACCGTCGTCGCATGAAGGCGAATCAGATTCGTCGTGCGGTGAAACGTCACAGTCAGGTGAGCGGCGGTCGTCGTTCTGGCGGACGTAATAATAACGGTTAATCAAAGTATGCCGGACGTCATATCCGGCATTTTTACAGATTAGTAATCAATCCCTATCTGCGCTTTTACACCGGCATCAAACGCATGTTTGATGGGGCGTAATTCACTTACCGTATCCGCCAATTCAAGAATATCCCGATGACAACCACGACCCGTGATAATCACCGTCTGTTGATGTGGACGTTTATTTAACGCCTGCACCACTTCTTCCAGTGGCAAATAGTCATACGCCACCATATACGTCAGCTCATCGAGCAAAACCATATCCAGTGAGGAATCCGCCAGCATTCGTTTTGCATGTTGCCAGACTTCGCGGCAGGCAGCGGTATCAGACTCACGGTTTTGCGTATCCCAGGTGAAGCCAGTTGCCATTACCTGAAACTCAACGCCGTGCGGCTCCAGCAGATTTCGTTCGCCATTAGGCCAGGTGCCCTTAATAAATTGCACGACGCCCACTTTTTTTCCGTGACCTACTGCGCGTGTTGCCGTACCAAATGCCGCTGTGGTTTTGCCTTTTCCATTGCCAGTAAAAACGATAATAATGCCGCGTTCATCCTGGGCCTGCGCCACACGGGCATCCACTTTTTCTTTAACTCGCTGCTGACGCTGTTGGTAGCGTTCATCACTCATTGGGAAATTCCTGGTTTACGGCCCGGTTGGGCGTCAAAGGTCATGCCGGTTTTACGGCGGCTATCATCGCCCATCAGCCAGAGGTAAAGTGGCATGATATCAGCGGGGGTTTTGAGTTTCTGCGGATCTTCCGTCGGGAAGGCGCTGGCACGCATGGCGGTGCGCGTACCGCCTGGGTTAATGCAGTTCACGCGCAGGCGCTGTTGATATTCATCGGCCAGTACCTGCATCATTCCTTCGGTGGCAAATTTTGAGGCAGCGTATGCACCCCAATTAGCCCGACCCTGACGCCCGACGCTTGATGAGGTAAAGACCAGCGAACCGGCGTCCGATTTGAGTAATAAAGGAAGCAGTGCCTGGGTCAGCATAAAGGTGGCATTAACGTTGACCTGCATGACATCCTGCCAGACCTGCGGATTTTGTTCACTCATCGGGCAAACTTCTCCAAGCAATCCGGCATTATGCAGAACGCCGTCCAGACGCGGATAATTAACGGCAATGCGCTGTGCCAGTTGATGGCAATCTTCGGATGTGCAGGTCAGTAAATCGAGAATAAACCACTGTGGATGACGTCCGGTCTCTTCGAACATACGCTGGGCGACCTGACGTAATTTTTCTTCATTACGACCCAGTAAAATCACTGTCGCGCCATAACGCGCATAAGTCTGAGCGGCTTCACGACCAATGCCGTCGCTGGCGCCGGTTACCAGGATAATACGATCATTGAGTAAATCTTGTTTTGGTTGGTAATGCATGGCTACTCCCCAACGACATCATCAGTCGCGCTGCCAGTGTACTTTATGACTTTGAGGGGTTATGCCTTAAACAGAGGCGCATTTCAATCGGCCTGGGGCGATAACGCCGCAAAATGAATACTTTGTCATACTTTCTCGTCAAGAATATCTCTGCGAGACGGCTTAAGATGCCTGTTGTAAACTGTGAGGCAAAGCGTTGTTTAACCAAGGTGGGACTCGTGGAATTGTTGTCTGAATATGGTTTGTTTTTGGCGAAAATTGTCACTGTTGTCGTGGCGATTGCGGCTGTTGCCGCCATTATTGTCAATGTTGCTCAACGTAATAAACGCCAGCGTGGCGAGTTACGGGTTAACAATCTCAGCGAACAATATAAGGAGATGAAAGAAGAACTGGCAGCAGCGCTGATGGACCCGCATCAGCAAAAGCAGTGGCACAAAGCGCAGAAGAAAAAGCACAAGCAAGAAGCGAAAGCAGCGAAAGCAAAAGCCAAACTGGGTGAGGTGGTGACTGACAGTAAACCCCGCGTCTGGGTACTGGATTTCAAAGGCAGCATGGACGCGCATGAAGTTAACTCATTACGTGAAGAGATAACCGCAGTACTCGCGGCATTTAAGCCACGGGATCAGGTTGTTTTGCGTCTGGAAAGCCCCGGCGGTATGGTTCATGGTTATGGCCTGGCAGCCTCACAATTGCGGCGTCTGCGCGATAAAAACATTCCTTTAACCGTTACGGTAGACAAAGTGGCTGCCAGCGGCGGGTACATGATGGCCTGTGTGGCGGACAAAATTGTTTCTGCGCCGTTTGCCATTGTTGGTTCCATCGGTGTGGTAGCGCAAATGCCCAACTTTAACCGCTTCCTGAAAAGTAAAGATATTGATATTGAACTGCATACTGCCGGGCAATATAAGCGCACGCTGACATTGCTGGGTGAAAATACTGAAGAAGGGCGCGAAAAATTCCGCGAAGAACTGAACGAAACACATCAGCTATTTAAAGATTTTGTAAAACGTATGCGTCCATCTCTGGATATTGAAGAGGTGGCTACCGGTGAACACTGGTACGGGCAACAGGCGGTAGAGAAAGGCCTGGTTGACGAAATCAACACCAGTGATGAAGTGATTCTTAATCTGATGGACGGTCGAGAAGTGGTCAATGTGCGTTATATGCAGCGTAAACGGTTAATCGATCGGTTTACCGGCAGTGCGGTAGAGAGCGTCGACCGATTGTTGCTACGCTGGTGGCAGCGTGGGCAAAAGCCTTTGATGTAAAAGACAAACGCGAGGTTCAGGCCTCGCGTTTTGCTTTAATCTACCAGATGATATTTTTCCGAGAGCACGTGTGCCAGGTGTTTGAACATATTAAACACCGCAGTGCTTTTCGCTGTCGGCAGCCCTTGCTCATCTAAAAAGTAATCGCCAGTAAACACCAGCACGCCATTACGCTGCGTGACGCCGGTGGCTTCAATTCCTGCGAGTGTGTCCTCATGCTCACGAATGATTTTGTTGGCCTCTTTCAACAGCGTTTCGCGGTCGATGGGTTGTGTCTCTTTGTTCATTATTTACTCCTTAAACAAGGACATTAGTCTACGCCAGGCATGGCATGCAGACAAATATACCACGCTGGCGTCAGGAGCGCCTTACTGGCAACTTTGGATTTTGCATGCTAATAAAGTTGCGTAACGGATTTTATCAGGTACAGTGTGACGCTTTCGTCAATCTGGCAATAGATTTGCTTGACATTCGACCAAAATTCCGTCGTGCTATAGCGCCTGTAGGCCAAGACCTGTTAACTCAGTCACCGGCATTTTCGTGAACAGAGTCACGACAAGGGGTTGATATCCGCAGAGAGCGAGTCCATATCGGTAACTCGTTGCCAGTGGAAGGTTTATCAATGTGCGACGCATTCCTGGAAGAATCAAATTAGGTAAGGTGAATATGGGTAAAGCTCTTGTCATCGTTGAGTCCCCGGCAAAAGCCAAAACGATCAACAAGTATCTGGGTAGTGACTACGTGGTGAAATCCAGTGTCGGTCACATCCGCGATTTGCCGACCAGTGGCTCAGCTGCTAAAAAGAGTGCCGACTCTACCTCCACCAAAACGGCTAAAAAGCCTAAAAAGGATGAACGTGGCGCTCTCGTCAACCGTATGGGGGTTGACCCGTGGCACAATTGGGAGGCGCACTATGAGGTGTTGCCTGGTAAAGAGAAGGTCGTCTCTGAACTGAAACAACTGGCTGAAAAAGCCGACCACATCTATCTCGCAACCGACCTTGACCGCGAAGGGGAAGCCATTGCATGGCACCTGCGGGAAGTGATTGGGGGTGATGAAGCTCGCTATAGCCGAGTGGTGTTTAACGAAATTACTAAAAACGCGATCCGCCAGGCGTTCAACAAACCCGGCGAACTGAATATTGATCGTGTTAATGCCCAGCAGGCGCGTCGCTTTATGGATCGCGTCGTGGGTTATATGGTTTCTCCGCTGTTGTGGAAAAAGATCGCTCGCGGTCTTTCCGCCGGGCGTGTGCAATCCGTAGCGGTTCGCCTGGTGGTTGAGCGTGAGCGTGAAATTAAAGCGTTCGTGCCGGAAGAATTCTGGGAAGTCGATGCCAGTACGACTACGCCGTCTGGTGAAGCGTTGGCTTTGCAGGTGACTCATCAGAACGATAAACCGTTCCGCCCGGTCAACAAAGAACAAACTCAGGCTGCGGTAAGTCTGCTTGAAAAAGCGCGCTACAGCGTGCTGGAACGTGAAGACAAACCGACAACCAGTAAACCAGGCGCTCCTTTTATTACCTCTACGCTGCAACAAGCTGCCAGCACCCGTCTTGGTTTTGGTGTGAAAAAAACCATGATGATGGCGCAGCGTCTGTATGAAGCTGGCTATATCACTTACATGCGTACCGACTCCACTAACCTGAGTCAGGACGCGGTAAACATGGTTCGCGGTTATATCAGCGATAATTTTGGTAATAAATATCTGCCGGAAAGCCCGAACCAATACGCCAGCAAAGAAAACTCACAGGAAGCGCACGAAGCGATTCGTCCTTCAGATGTCAATGTGATGGCGGAATCGCTGAAAGATATGGAAGCAGATGCGCAGAAACTGTACCAGTTAATCTGGCGTCAGTTTGTTGCCTGTCAAATGACCCCAGCGAAATATGACTCCACCACGCTGACCGTTGGCGCGGGTGACTTCCGCCTGAAAGCGCGCGGTCGTATTCTGCGTTTCGACGGCTGGACGAAAGTAATGCCTGCGCTGCGTAAAGGCGATGAAGATCGTATTTTACCGGCTGTCGATAAAGGTGACTCCCTGTCGCTTGTTGAACTGACGCCTGCGCAGCACTTTACCAAGCCGCCAGCCCGTTTTAGCGAAGCTTCACTGGTTAAAGAACTGGAAAAACGCGGGATCGGTCGTCCGTCTACCTATGCGTCGATCATTTCGACCATTCAGGATCGCGGCTATGTGCGTGTGGAAAACCGTCGCTTCTATGCGGAAAAAATGGGTGAGATCGTTACCGATCGCCTGGAAGAAAATTTCCGCGAGTTAATGAATTACGACTTTACCGCGCAGATGGAAAACAGCCTCGACCAGGTGGCAAATCACGAAGCAGAGTGGAAAGCTGTACTGGATCACTTCTTCTCTGATTTCACCCAGCAGTTAGATAAAGCGGAAAAAGATCCGGAAGAGGGCGGTATGCGCCCGAACCAGATGGTTCTGACCAGCATTGACTGTCCGACCTGTGGTCGAAAAATGGGGATTCGCACCGCCAGCACCGGGGTATTCCTGGGCTGTTCCGGTTATGCGCTGTCGCCGAAAGAGCGTTGCAAAACCACCATCAACCTGGTGCCGGAAAACGAAGTGCTTAACGTGCTGGAAGGCGAAGACGCTGAAACCAACGCGCTGCGCGCCAAACGTCGTTGCCCGAAATGCGGTACAGCGATGGACAGCTATCTCATCGATCCAAAACGTAAGTTGCATGTCTGTGGTAATAATCCAACCTGCGACGGTTACGAGATCGAAGAGGGCGAATTCCGTATTAAAGGTTATGACGGCCCGATCGTTGAGTGTGAAAAATGTGGTTCTGAAATGCACCTGAAAATGGGGCGTTTCGGTAAGTACATGGCTTGCACCAATGAAGAGTGTAAAAACACACGTAAGATTTTACGTAACGGTGAAGTCGCGCCGCCGAAAGAAGATCCGGTTCCGCTGCCAGAATTACCGTGCGAAAAATCGGATGCTTATTTCGTGTTGCGTGACGGCGCTGCCGGCGTGTTCCTGGCGGCCAATACTTTCCCGAAATCACGTGAAACGCGTGCGCCGCTGGTGGAAGAGCTTTATCGCTTCCGCGACCGTTTACCAGAAAAATTGCGTTATCTGGCTGATGCGCCACAGCAAGATCCAGAAGGTAATAAGACAATGGTTCGTTTTAGCCGGAAAACCAGGCAGCAATATGTCTCTTCGGAAAAAGACGGAAAGACAACTGGCTGGTCAGCATTTTATGTTGATGGCAAATGGGTTGAAGGGAAAAAATAACCTTTAATTCTTTCTGGTTTTTAAAACAAAGGGTCGCAAAAGCGACCCTTTTTTATTGCATATTATTTTATCTCCACACCTATACACTAAAGCTATAAATGATATAGTGGTTATAGTTAGCACCTTTTTTATTATTAAATCGTATTAGTCACCCGTCAGGAGTGACGAAAAAACGATGTTCTGATGGCGTCTAATTGGATGGTTTAACATGAAATTACAACAACTTCGCTATATTGTTGAGGTCGTCAATCATAACCTGAACGTCTCATCAACGGCTGAAGGACTTTACACATCACAACCTGGGATCAGTAAGCAAGTCAGAATGCTGGAAGATGAGCTGGGTATTCAAATTTTTTCCCGTAGCGGTAAGCATTTGACGCAGGTTACTCCAGCCGGGCAGGAAATAATTCGTATCGCTCGTGAAGTTCTGTCGAAAGTTGATGCTATTAAATCGGTCGCCGGAGAGCATACCTGGCCTGATAAAGGCTCGCTGTATATCGCCACCACGCATACTCAGGCGCGCTATGCATTACCGAATGTCATCAAAGGTTTCATTGAGCGTTATCCTCGCGTTTCTTTGCATATGCATCAGGGATCGCCGACACAAATCGCCGATGCCGTCTCTAAAGGTAATGCCGATTTCGCTATCGCCACGGAAGCACTTCATTTGTATGAAGATTTGGTGATGCTGCCATGCTATCACTGGAATCGGGCTATTGTGGTGACACCTGACCATCCGCTGGCGGGCAAAAAAGCAATTACCATTGAAGAACTGGCGCAGTATCCGTTGGTGACGTATACCTTCGGTTTTACCGGACGCTCCGAGCTGGATACCGCCTTTAACCGCGCAGGGTTGACGCCGCGTATTGTTTTCACGGCTACCGATGCTGACGTGATTAAAACTTACGTTCGCTTAGGGCTGGGTGTTGGGGTAATTGCCAGCATGGCGGTGGACCCGGTTTCTGACCCTGACCTGGTTCGTGTTGATGCGCATGACATTTTCAGCCATAGCACAACCAAAATTGGTTTTCGTCGCAGTACGTTTTTGCGCAGTTATATGTATGATTTCATTCAGCGTTTTGCGCCGCATTTAACCCGCGATGTCGTTGATGCCGCCGTAGCATTGCGTTCCAATGAAGAAATTGAGATCATGTTTAAAGATATCAAATTGCCGGAAAAATAATTACCTGCATTATTTCCGGCACCTTTTATGTTTTCGGGGTGCCGGAATATATCCTTTGTTCTTTCTTATTTGTACACCGCTCACAATATAATTATCCCTCAAATCTTTATGGTAAATCGGACGTAAAGTAGTGTTTAATTACCTGCCTCGCAAACTCCAGCCTTCAAATATCTATTTCAGGTCAAAAGATTGAATTATTCACTGGAGACGATTCGTAAATTAGCTGGATTTTTGACTAAAGTTTCATTAGGATTTGTCTCATTAGTTGATTAATTATACCAATCGTTTAGCGTATTACTGATAAGTGATGGCGATTATATGAGGTTAGCAATGCCTTCTGGAAATCAGGAACCCCGCAGGAACCCTGAATTGAAACGCAAAGCCTGGCTTGCGGTATTTCTTGGTTCTGCGCTCTTCTGGGTGCTTGTCGCACTGCTAATTTGGAAAGTGTGGGGGTAAAGCATGGTCGTTCAGGAGCAGCATCAGATTGCTTTGCCACTGTCTCAGCATAGTGACAATGAAACGGAAACGAAACGGGAATGTTCAGTCGTTATTCCGGATGGCTGGAAACTGACGTCGCAACAGCAAGCGTTTATAGAGATGTTTGCTGAAGATGAGCAGCAGAAACAATAATTATCATCATTCTTATTATCCGATATATTCGTGAATTAAACCGTTTTTAATACACCACAGCAATAAAAGGTTGAATAATTTCAACAGAAAGTAATAACAAGTGAGGGGTGTAGCCTATGATCACCACAAATATGAAATATTGGTCCTGGATGGGCGCATTTTCTCTGTCGATGCTCTTCTGGGTTGAACTCATCTGGATAGTTGCTCACTAATCTCTGACCTCGCTGTGGCGAGGTTTTTCTTTTCTTATCCGCAAGATTTCTCCTCTTTTATCAATTTGGGTTGTTATCAAATCGTTACGCAATGTTTGTGTTATCTTTAATATTCACCCTGAAGAGAATCAGGGCATCGCAACCCTGTTATTAAGGAGGAGCTATGTCGTCAACCCTACGAGAAGCCAGTAAGGACACGTTGCAGGCCAAAGATAAAACTTACCATTACTACAGCCTGCCACTTGCTGCTAAATCACTGGGCGATATCACCCGTCTGCCTAAGTCACTCAAAGTTCTGCTCGAAAACCTGCTCCGCTGGCAGGATGGTAACTCGGTTATCGAAGAGGATATCCACGCGCTGGCGGGCTGGTTGAAAAATGCCCATGCTGACCGTGAAATTGCCTACCGCCCGGCAAGAGTGTTAATGCAGGACTTTACCGGCGTGCCCGCTGTCGTGGATCTTGCGGCGATGCGAGAAGCGGTAAAACGTCTCGGCGGCGATACCGCGAAAGTGAATCCACTCTCACCGGTTGATCTGGTCATTGACCATTCGGTGACCGTCGATCGTTTTGGCGATGATGAGGCATTCGAGGAAAACGTGCGTCTGGAAATGGAGCGAAACCACGAACGTTATGTATTCCTGAAATGGGGACAGCAGGCCTTCAGCCGTTTTAGCGTTGTGCCGCCAGGTACAGGGATTTGCCATCAGGTTAACCTCGAATATCTCGGCAAAGCAGTGTGGAGCGAATTGCAGGATAGTGAATGGATTGCTTATCCGGATACGCTCGTCGGCACCGACTCACACACTACGATGATCAACGGTCTTGGCGTGCTGGGGTGGGGCGTTGGCGGGATCGAAGCGGAAGCCGCAATGTTAGGTCAGCCGGTTTCCATGCTTATCCCGGATGTAGTGGGCTTTAAACTCAGCGGAAAATTACGTGAAGGTATCACCGCCACAGACCTGGTTCTTACCGTCACTCAGATGCTGCGTAAACATGGCGTGGTGGGGAAATTCGTCGAATTTTACGGCGATGGGCTGGATTCGCTGCCGCTGGCAGATCGCGCCACCATTGCCAATATGTCGCCAGAATATGGCGCGACCTGCGGCTTCTTCCCAATCGATGCGGTCACCCTCGATTACATGCGTTTAAGCGGGCGCAGTGAAGATCAGGTCGAGCTGGTCGAAAAATATGCTAAAGCGCAGGGCATGTGGCGTAACCCGGGCGATGAACCGATTTTTACCAGTACGTTAGAACTGGATATGAATGACGTTGAAGCGAGTCTGGCGGGGCCAAAACGCCCACAGGATCGCGTTGCACTGCCCGATGTACCAAAAGCTTTTGCCGCCAGTAACGAGCTGGAAGTGAATGCCACGCATAAAGATCGCCAACCGGTCGATTATGTTATGAACGGACATCAGTATCAGTTGCCTGATGGCGCAGTGGTTATTGCTGCCATCACGTCATGTACCAACACCTCTAATCCAAGTGTACTGATGGCCGCAGGCTTGCTGGCTAAAAAAGCCGTAACTCTGGGCCTGAAGCGGCAACCGTGGGTCAAAGCGTCGCTGGCACCGGGTTCGAAAGTAGTTTCTGATTATCTGGCAAAAGCCAAACTGACTCCGTATCTCGATGAACTTGGCTTCAACCTTGTGGGATATGGCTGTACCACCTGTATTGGTAACTCTGGTCCGTTGCCCGATCCTATCGAAACTGCAATCAAAAAAGGCGATTTAACCGTCGGTGCGGTGCTGTCCGGCAACCGTAACTTTGAAGGTCGTATTCATCCGCTGGTTAAAACGAACTGGCTGGCGTCGCCGCCGTTGGTGGTTGCCTATGCGCTAGCGGGAAATATGAATATCAACCTGGCTTCAGAGCCTATCGGCCACGATCGTAAAGGCGACCCGGTATATCTGAAAGATATCTGGCCATCGGCACAAGAAATTGCCCGCGCAGTAGAACAGGTCTCTACAGAGATGTTCCGTAAAGAGTACGCAGAAGTTTTCGAAGGGACAGCTGAGTGGAAAGAAATTAACGTTGCGCGATCCGATACCTACGGTTGGCAGGATGATTCGACCTATATTCGCTTATCGCCGTTCTTTGATGAAATGCAGGCAACACCAGCACCTGTGGAAGATATTCACGGTGCGCGGATCCTCGCAATGCTGGGGGATTCAGTCACCACTGACCATATCTCTCCGGCGGGCAGTATTAAGCCCGACAGTCCGGCGGGTCGATATCTACAAGGTCGAGGTGTTGAGCGGAAAGACTTTAACTCCTACGGTTCGCGGCGCGGTAACCATGAGGTGATGATGCGCGGCACATTTGCCAATATTCGCATTCGTAACGAAATGGTGCCCGGTGTTGAAGGTGGAATGACGCGGCATTTACCTGCCAGCGATGTCGTTTCTATTTATGATGCAGCGATGCGCTATAAGCAGGAGAAAACGCCCCTGGCGGTGATTGCCGGTAAAGAATATGGTTCTGGCTCCAGCCGTGACTGGGCGGCAAAAGGTCCGCGTCTGCTTGGTATTCGTGTCGTGATTGCCGAATCGTTTGAACGAATTCACCGCTCGAATTTAATTGGCATGGGCATTCTGCCGCTGGAATTTCCGCAAGGCGTGACGCGTAAAACATTAGGGCTGACCGGGGAAGAGAAGATTGATATTGTCGATCTGCAAAATCTACAACCGGGCGCGACGGTTCCGGTGACGCTGACGCGTGCTGATGGTAGCCAGGAAGTTGTGCCGTGCCGTTGTCGTATCGACACCGCGACGGAATTAACCTATTACCAGAACGACGGTATTTTGCATTACGTTATTCGTAATATGTTGAAGTAACGAGTATTTGCTTGCCGGAAGTCAGATAACCGGCAAGCAAATTAACTTTACAACGTAAGTGGGTTATTTGTTCAGCAAATGCCCCATTTTCTCGGCTTTGGTATCGAGATAATGTTCGTTATTGGGGTTACGACCAACAATCAACGGCACGCGTTCAACAATATTAATCCCGGCTTCGGTCAGAATTTCGACTTTTTTCGGGTTGTTGGTTAACAAACGGACTTCATTGACACCAAGGAGTTTGAACATATCAGCGCAAAGAGTGAAGTCGCGCTCATCTGCAGCGAAGCCTAACTGGTGGTTAGCCTCTACGGTGTCGTAACCTTGATCCTGCAATGCGTAAGCGCGAATTTTATTCAGCAGACCAATGTTACGACCTTCCTGGCGGTGATACAGCAAAATACCACGGCCTTCTTCGGCGATTTGCGTCAGCGCCGCTTCCAGCTGGAAGCCACAATCGCAGCGCAAGCTGAACAGGGCGTCACCGGTCAGACATTCGGAATGGACGCGCGCAAGTACCGGGGTATGCCCGGAAATATCGCCATAGACTAGCGCGACATGATCGTGTCCGGTTGCCAGTTCTTCAAATCCCACCATCAGGAAATCGCCCCATGGGGTTGGCAGTTTGGCTTCTGCCACACGTTTAAGCTGCATGAAATTCTCCAGATAATGCTGGTTCTGTATTGGCTTATTTTGCCATAACGCGAAGGCGTTCACCTAATCACGACGCGTCGATCGTTCACTGAATGGCACAAATCTGTCAATTTTTCCAGGTCAGGGCATTTTCAGTTATGATTGTGAGACTTATAAGAAAGGAGAGACCATGCGTTCGATTGCCAGACGTACCGCAGTTGGAGCTGCACTATTACTTATCATGCCTGTAGCGGTATGGATTTCTGGCTGGCGTTGGCAACCAGGAGAGCAGAATGGGGTGTTAAAGGCGGCTTTTTGGGTCACTGAAACTGTCACTCAGCCCTGGGGCGTTATTACGCATCTGATTTTATTCGGCTGGTTCCTTTGGTGCCTGCGTTTTCGGATCAAAGCGGCAATTATGTTGTTTGCCATACTGGCTACGGCGATCCTGGTCGGACAAGCGGTAAAATCCTGGATTAAAGACAAAGTTCAGGAACCGCGCCCGTTTGTTATCTGGCTGGAAAAAACACATCATATTCCGGTTGATGAGTTCTACACTTTAAAGCGTGCAGAGCGCGGAAATTTAGTGAAAGAACAGTTGGCTGAAGAGAAAAATATCCCGCAATATTTGCGAACTCATTGGCAGAAAGAGACCGGTTTTGCCTTTCCTTCTGGTCACACAATGTTTGCTGCCAGTTGGGCTCTGCTGGCCATTGGGCTGTTATGGCCGCGTCGGCGAACCGTAACCATTGCACTCTTGCTGGTTTGGGCAACGGGAGTCATGGGAAGTCGCCTGTTGCTTGGGATGCATTGGCCGCGCGACCTGGTGGTGGCTACGTTGATTTCGTGGGCGCTGGTCGCGGTAGCAACCTGGCTTGCACAACGTATTTGTGGGCCATTAACACCACCACCGGAAGAAAATCGTGAGATAGCGCAACGAGAACAAGAAAGTTAATACTGGTTGAATTTCTGAATTTAACCCTCAAATCATCAACAATGATTGTGGCTACCATTTCGCAGACGTCGTGAAAATGGTAATTTAAAGGGCTATTGCGGTAAGTTGACCATAATTTATTCGCTCTAACCACATAACGGGAAGTAATGTGAAATATTTACTCATTTTCTTACTGGTGTTAGCGATTTTTGTGATTTCCGTCACATTAGGTGCGCAGAATGATCAACAGGTAACATTTAATTATCTGTTAGCGCAAGGGGAGTATCGTATCTCTACTTTGCTGGCGGTATTGTTTGCTGCGGGTTTTGCTATCGGTTGGTTGATTTGTGGCCTGTTCTGGCTGCGAGTTCGTGTTTCTCTGGCGCGCGCTGAACGTAAAATAAAGCGACTGGAAAACCAGCTTTCACCTGCGACTGGCGTGACGGTAGCGCCTGATTCGTCAGTGGCGAAGGAATAACTTTCTATGCTGGAGTTGTTGTTTCTGCTCTTGCCTGTAGCCGCTGCCTATGGCTGGTATATGGGCCGCAGAAGTGCGCAACAAAACAAGCAAGATGAAGCCAACCGCCTGTCACGCGATTACGTAGCAGGGGTTAACTTCCTGCTTAGTAATCAACAGGATAAAGCGGTTGATCTGTTCCTCGATATGCTCAAAGAGGACACCGGCACCGTTGAAGCCCATCTTACGCTCGGAAATCTGTTCCGTTCGCGTGGCGAAGTCGATCGCGCGATTCGTATTCATCAAACCTTAATGGAAAGTGCCTCGTTGACTTATGAGCAACGCTTGCTGGCAATTCAACAACTGGGGCGTGATTACATGGCGGCGGGTTTATACGATCGCGCGGAAGATATGTTTAATCAACTGACCGATGAAACTGACTTCCGTGTTGGCGCATTGCAACAGCTGTTACAAATCTATCAGTCTACCAGTGAATGGCAGAAAGCAATTGATGTCGCAGAACGCCTAGTGAAGCTGGGCAAAGATAAGCAACGCGTCGAGATTGCCCATTTCTACTGTGAACTGGCGCTCCAGCATATGGCCAGCGACGATCTTGATCGCGCTATGACCTTGTTGAGAAAAGGGGCGGCGGCAGATAAAAACAGCGCCCGCGTATCCATCATGATGGGACGTGTGTTTATGGCGAAAGGAGAATACGCCAAAGCGGTCGAAAGCCTGCAACGCGTCATTTCCCAGGACAGAGAACTGGTCAGCGAAACGCTGGAAATGCTGCAAACCTGCTATCAGCAACTGGGTAAAACTGCCGAATGGGCAGAGTTCCTGCAGCGCGCGGTGGAAGAGAATACCGGTGCCGATGCTGAGTTGATGCTTGCAGACATCATCGAAGCGCGCGAGGGCAGTGATGCCGCTCAGGTCTATATTACGCGCCAACTACAACGTCACCCGACCATGCGCGTGTTCCACAAGTTAATGGATTACCACCTGAATGAAGCAGAAGAAGGGCGCGCTAAAGAGAGCCTGATGGTGCTGCGTGACATGGTTGGTGAGAAGGTGCGTAGTAAGCCGCGTTATCGTTGTCAGAAGTGTGGTTTTACCGCATATACGCTCTACTGGCATTGTCCGTCATGTCGGGCCTGGTCAACCATTAAACCCATTCGCGGCCTTGATGGACTGTAACTTCTAAAAAAAATCCAGATTTAGTTACAACATCCTTATTGTTGCTCTCACATTTTGCTTCGGCAACTCCAGCGTAGAAAAGCCTGACAGGGGAGAAATCGCAACTGTTAATTTTTTATTTCCACGGGTAGAATGCTCGCCGTTTACCTGTTTCGCGCCACTTCCGGTGCCCATCATCAAGAAGGTCTGGTCATGACGTTAACTGCTTCATCTTCTTCCCGCGCTGTTACGAATTCTCCTGTCGTTGTTGCCCTTGATTACCATAATCGTGACGCCGCGCTGGCATTTGTCGACAAGATCGACCCACGTGATTGTCGTCTGAAAGTCGGCAAAGAGATGTTTACGCTGTTTGGGCCGCAGTTTGTGCATGAATTGCAACATCGCGGTTTTGATATTTTCCTCGATCTGAAATTTCACGACATTCCCAACACCGTAGCGCACGCTGTGGCAGCAGCGGCTGACTTAGGCGTGTGGATGGTGAACGTTCATGCCTCAGGTGGGGCACGTATGATGACCGCAGCACGTGAGGCGCTGGTTCCGTTTGGTAAAGATGCACCGCTATTAATTGCTGTGACTGTATTGACCAGCATGGAAGCCAGCGACCTGGCCGATCTTGGCGTGACACTGTCACCAGCGGATTATGCAGAACGTCTGGCGGCATTGACGCAAAAATGTGGCCTTGATGGTGTGGTGTGTTCTGCTCAGGAAGCTGTGCGTTTTAAACAGGTATTCGGTCAGGAGTTCAAACTGGTTACGCCGGGCATTCGTCCGCAGGGGAGTGACGCTGGTGACCAGCGCCGCATTATGACGCCAGAACAGGCGTTGGCGGCTGGAGTTGATTATATGGTGATTGGTCGCCCGGTAACGCAATCGGCAGATCCAGCGCAAACGCTGAAAGCGATCAACGCCTCATTACAACGGAGTGCATGATGAGTGATTCCAACAGCCGTCTGGTTTACTCAACGGAAACCGGACGTATTGATGAGCCAAAAGCGGCCCCTGTACGCCCTAAAGGCGACGGCGTGGTGCGCATTCAACGTCAAACCAGTGGACGTAAAGGAAAGGGCGTTTGCCTGATCACTGGAGTCGATCTCGATGATGCAGAACTGACAAAACTGGCGGCGGAGCTGAAGAAAAAATGTGGCTGCGGCGGAGCAGTAAAAGACGGAATTATCGAAATCCAGGGAGATAAGCGTGATTTATTAAAATCACTCCTTGAAGCGAAAGGAATGAAAGTAAAACTCGCGGGCGGGTAACAAAAAAAGCCACGGAAATATTCCGTGGCTTTCGTTTATTTTACTGTGTGTACTATTCAGTTATTTCGTAATGAACAGAGTCAAGCGTATTATAATTGCGAGTCGCTTATCGACATTTATTTACGATTATTTACCGACCTGGTGACCGATAATACCACCAACTGCTGCACCACCTAATGTACCCAACGTGCTGCCATCAGTCAGTACTGCACCACCTAAAGCCCCTGCGCCCGCACCGATTGCGGTGTTGCGATCTCGTTTAGACCAATTAGAACAGGCGCTTAGAGACATTGCCAGTGTAATTGCCAGAACAGCAGCGGTCATTTTTTTGCTCGTTACAAACATAATACTCTCTCCTGAATTTATGATTCACGGAAGTAAGCTCTCTATAACTATAATAGTTCAGAATACATCCGTTAAAATAATTCCGTGAAATCCTCTCGCGCGCAGGGTTATATCACGCAGGTGATAGTGACTTCCTGTTATATCGCTGATAATAAGTTTATAACTTTAGGATGTTAATAACAGGTAAATAGTCTTAATTATCAACCAGGAATCATCTTAGAGCGGATGATTTGCGTCAGGGTAAATCATCCGTAGGGAAGGAAAATGATTACATGTCAACGACGTGAACGATTAATTTACTGTGTTCTAAATGCATCGTATCGCTGGCGCGAATCTTCGAATCGGTTATAACACGCTTGATTCTCTCCACAGGACCGATGGAGTAAGAGTGTATGGCACCAAACTTAGAACTGTCAGTCAGGACTATGACTTCGCATTCTTTTTCCAACACGGCATTGACCACATCGGTACGCATCATGTCGCGACCTGTAAATCCAGTTTCAGGTTGCCAGCCATCGATACCAATAAATGCCTTACTGAAATGCACCTGTTGGATGCACTGACGTGTCAGTGGGCCAACCATACTTTCGCTTTTTTTCTGGTACACGCCGCCAAGTAAAATGACTTCACAAGGCGCGTCTTTCAGTAAATGCGCTATATAGCTGCTGACCGTAATGATGGTGACATTTTTCTTCTGCTCACCTAATGTGCGAGCCAGAAGGGCATTACTGCTACCATTCTCGATAAAGATGGTTTCACCCGGTTGAACCAGTGAGGCGGCAAACTCGGCGAGTTCACGCTTCAGCGTATAATTACTCATCATACGGGTTTCGACGTCATCACTATCAAGCGAAACAGCAAAGCCATGTGCACGGCGTAGATAGCTAAGTTTTTCGAGGGTGTTGAGATCCTGGCGAATGGTAACTTCGGAAACTCCAGTGGCTTTTGCCAGATCGGTTACACTAACCTGACCCTGCTCAATGACCATCTGTAGAATAGTTTGTTGTCGGGAATTCATCGCTGTAATTCTTATAACGTTATAATACTAAATAAAAAATGCTGACGCGCCGGGCATCCTTAAATAGGGAAACCTGAAAGCACGATTGTTAAATCTCCCACGGTGCCTTCGGGATGTCTGGCGTAGATGCAGCAACCTGGCGCAACAGTTCTGCTTTAAGTATCTCGAGATTATGGATCGCAGAGTGGTAATCGCCCGCCACAAGGATATCTAACACAATATCAATACGTTCGGCAACGCGTTGGGCATCAAATTCAGACATCAGGGTATCCTCAAGGCAAAAAAGTGAAAATGAATAATGCAAAAATTGCCGCTAAAAGAGAAGTGTTTAACGGCAAAGGCTAATTATCATTCATTAATACGATATGTAATGGAATTATATACTGTTACATTTATATATTCGTCTCTTTATGCGCGCTTTAGATAACGTTTATACCAGCGTTCAAAAGCCACGGCAGGCATCGGTTTAGCAAACAAAAATCCTTGTCTCTCATTGATGCCATTTTTGGTCAAAAAGGCATCTTCTTTTGCACTCTCTACACCTTCGGCAATCACTTGAAGATTGAGCGCCTGAGCCACGGCGACGATCGCACGTACCAGCGACTGCGAGACTGGCTGTTTGTGAATATCACGGACAAAAACCTGGTCGAGTTTTATAGCATCGATGGGGAATCGTGCCAGTTGGGAAAGAGAAGAGTAACCCGTGCCGAAATCATCCAGATGAACCTGTGCGCCTAATTGACTGAATTGCTGAATAACGGAAAGCGCCAACTGATCGTTTTCAATCAGACAGCTTTCAGTCAGCTCGACATCAATAGGGCAATACTCAAATTTAAGTTCCTGGAGTACCTGTTTCAGGTCAGTGAAAATGGTTTGATCGGCAAGTTGGCGTGCTGAGACATTCACCGCAACCCGAAGATTAATGCCTTTATCTCTCCATTTTGCTACCTGGCGCACGACGTCGAGAATAACCCAACGGCCTAGAGGCACAATCAGACCGGACTCTTCGGCATAGGAAATAAAGTCCAGAGGGGGAATTAAGCCACGTTCGGGAGACTGCCAGCGTACCAGGGCTTCCAGACTGCGTACTTCACCCCGCCAGGTGATTTTCGGCTGGTAGTGAATAACTAACTGATCGTTTTCCAGAGCTTTACGCAGGTTGGTATCCAACCACAGATATTCGAATACCCGTTGATTCATTTCCGGCGAAAAGACGCAAAATTGTCCTCGTCCGCCTTCTTTGGCACTGTACATTGCCGTATCGGCATGGCGAATAATCGCCGCGCTGTCTGAGCCATGTTGCGGTGAAAGTGAAATACCAATTGAACAGCCGGTATAAACTTCGATTAAACCGATGCGAAAGGGTTGGCGCAGGCGGGTCAAAATCCGCGATGCCATTGCTTCCAGGGCACTTTGCGAGGTGTTTGGTGCGAGTACCAGAAATTCATCGCCGCCAAGACGTGCTAACACCTGATCCTGCTCAAGACAGCTTAAAATAGCCAGTGAAACCTCGCGTAACAGCTGGTCGCCAAACAAATGCCCGTAGGCATCGTTCACTTTTTTAAAATTGTCTAAATCGAGATAAACCACTCCGACTTTACCCTCGTCGGCCTCATTAATGGCGTAGTCGATTAATTCCTGCATTGCGTTACGATTCGGTAGCCCGGTGATGCTGTCAGTGTTAGCCAGGATTCGCAATCGTTCCTGGGCGTGACGTTCTTCGGTGATATCGGTGCCGGAACAAATTAAATAGATCTCATTTTTGCCGCTACCGCTGTGGACAAATTTGTTGCGAAACAGAAACAGTCGCTGACCTTTGCGCGTCTGTACCCAACGCTCGACTTCATAGGCGTTGCCACTACGAAAAAAACTGCTGTTGTTACGCCGGGAGATCGCGGCTTCACGGCGACTCATAAATAATTTAAACACACTTTGCCCAATGACATCGTGTTCTTTCAGCCCTGTGTATTCTTCGCATAACCGATTAAAACGCTGGATATTCCCTCGGCTATCCAGAATCACTATTGCGGAATGTGCTTCAGAAACCACCTGTTCAGCAAAGGAAAGTCCGTGTGATAAATCACGAGCAACCGCTGGTGTGTCATGCCATGCCGACGCGTTGCCACCCCATTCGCGCTTATTGATTTTTCGTCCCACCAGATGGACAGAAAGGTCGCTCTCATCGACTGTCAGGCTCATCATCAGGCTGGAGGTGATGACCGTCATTTCCCGGATACGAGCAGCCTGTTCAGCAGATAACTGTAGAGTACGTTCAGGTTCTGTTGTTTCAGTGGTGGAAAAGCGCAAAACATCACTGTTTTCCGACAACCGCCAGTATGGGTTGTGCGAGCCGAGAAAGTTGTACAACGTTGTGGACTCCCTAACGGTTTTCATGATGCATACCCTACGGTTAACGGCGAAGCTCACCATTAAATGAAAGGTTCAACATGACTTACATGAAAT
The DNA here is from genome assembly GCF_005280595.1 of Escherichia sp. MR. Taxonomy (NCBI): domain Bacteria; kingdom Pseudomonadati; phylum Pseudomonadota; class Gammaproteobacteria; order Enterobacterales; family Enterobacteriaceae; genus Escherichia; species Escherichia sp. MR. Next base: position 57,339 of record NZ_SZVK01000017.1, read on the forward strand.
TAATGTCGGCTAAACGTATTGTTTTATTTATATATTTATTTGTAATCCAGTTTTGGGAAAACGCCAGTTTTCAAACGGAAGTCATTAAAAAAAATCTGCTGAGATAAAACGAAGGCGAAGGGAGGGGGAAAAGCAAACGGCCCATCCGTAATGAACGGGCCGTGAAAGGGGATTACGCGACCGGGCGCGCAATAATACTACGGGTTTCCATGCGTACTTCTGCGATGGTGACGTCGATAACGTCGGTTACCTTGTAAACCGTTTCACCTTTAATTTGTACGGTGCCGTTTTCCTGACTGCAAACCAGTTCATCGCGCACGGCGTGTAAGAATGGTGCAGGGATAAAGGCGATTGCGCCGTTATCGACCAGCCGCACACGCATACCGCCACGGCTGATATCGACGATTTCCGCCGCAAAACGGGTATCGGTTCCGGCTTTATCTTTCAGGAAACGTGCGTATAACCAGTCGCCGACATCACGTTCTGCCATTCGGTTGAGGCGGCGACGCTCTGCCATTTGGACGGTGATCTCATCCTGTGGACGCGTCGCTGTTTCGCCTTTGATGATCGCTTTCAGCAGACGATGGTTGATCATGTCGCCATACTTACGAATCGGTGAAGTCCAGGTGGCATACGCTTCCAGACCGAGACCAAAGTGAGGGCCAGGTTCGGTGCTGATTTCTGCAAAAGACTGAAAACGGCGAATGCGGCTGTCAAGGAAACCTGTCGGTTGCGCATCCAGCTCACGGCGCAGTTTGCAGAAGCCGTCCAGTGTGAGCACTTCTTCGGCGTCAACATGTAGACCGTGCGTTTTCAGTAATGCTGCCAGCGCGTCGGCATTTGCCGGATCAAAGCCCATATGCACGTTATAGATACCGAAACCGAGCTTATCGCGCAGCACGCGAGCCGCACATATGTTGGCGGCGATCATCGCTTCTTCGACGATACGGTTGGCAATACGACGCGGTTCAGCGACGATATCCAACACTTCACCTTTTTCACCCAGAATAAAACGGTAATCCGGGCGATCTTTAAACACCAACGCATGGTTATTACGCCATTCGCCGCGACGCTGGCAAATTTGCGCTAACAGGCGGATTTGTTCCGCAATCGCATCACTTTCTGGCTGCCAGTCACCGGTGTTTTCCAGCCAATCGGAAACCTGGTCATAAACCAGTTTCGCTTTGGATTCGATGGTGGCAGCAAAAAATTCGATGTCGTCTTCAATGGTGCCGTCAGCGGATAGCGTCATCCGACATGCCAGCACCGGACGCACTTCATTGGCACGCAGGGAGCAGAGATTGTCGGAAAGTTCCCGTGGCAGCATTGGGATATTGAAACCTGGCAGATAGTTGGTGAACGCACGAATTTTCGCGGCTTTGTCCAGCTTGCTGCCTTCTGCGATCCACGCGGTTGGGTCGGCAATCGCCACAATCAACTGTAGTTTGTCATCCGGCAGCGCCCTGGCGAAGAGGGCATCATCCATATCTTCCGTGCTGGCGCTGTCAATGGTGACAAAGTCCAGTGCAGTCAGATCTTCACGTACCAGACCTTCATCGAGCATTTCGGTAGCGACACCGTCTGGCGCTTCTTTTTCCAGATTATGGCGTGCCAGGGTTACCCACCACGGCACGAAATGGTCGTCACCAAAAGTGATGTATTGTGTCAGTTCCGCATAGAATGAGCGATCGCCTTTCAACGGATGGCGGCGCATTTCGGCAACCGCCCAGTCGCCTTCTTTAAACTCATGGGTCAGGCCACGAGCCGCGCGACAAGGAATGGCGTCTTTTAAGAGTGGATGATCAGGAACGATGGCCAGACGGTCATTTTTGCCCTGAACTTTCCCCACAAAACGAGTCAGAAACGGTTCAACCAGTTCTTCTGGCTCTGCGGATTCACGTTCTTTTTCACTGTGGATCACCGCGATAATTCGGTCGCCATGCATGACTTTTTTCATCTGCGGCGGCGGAATGAAATAACTTTTCTGTGCGTCGACTTCCAGGAAGCCAAAGCCTTTTTCAGTGGCTTTTACCACCCCTTCAGCGCGGGGCGTCTGGGAATGCAGTTGCTGTTTAAGCTGCGCTAGCAGCGGGTTGTCCTGAAACATAATTGTCTATTTTGGTGGCCATTAGAGCGGCTGACAGTTTTACGCGATTCTGCCTGACGCAGCAAGGTTAATGTGTTTCACCCAACGCGATTTTTAAGCGATTTATCCAACCACAAAACCCGCTCCATACCAGCAGATTGATAACCTGAGCTGATGATATTTCATGTTCGAGTAATGGGCTAAACTGGGCGGCGCTAAAGCGATCGGGTGCTCGTGTCAGCCATTGTATCGCCTGAACGGTAGCGCGCTCAACAGAATGACGGTCAGCCCATTGGTTTATTTCGTTTTCGCCCTGAAGCAGAATGCATATTGCTTCTTTATATTCAACATTTGAATGAATTAAAGAGGTGAAACAGGCAACGCTCCCGTTAATTCGTGCACTGAGTAAGGCAGCAAGTTGATGGCTGGATTTTGTTGTTACCAAGGAACTGGATAGCAACGTCACAAAGAGTGAAAGTGAGGCAGGGTGCAGATTCAATATTGCTATCAGTTGGCGGAGTTCGGATGGTAGCTGTCGGAGAGCATTCATCTCTTGCTCTTGCGGATATTTATCCACTTCGTAGCAGGCACGCCAGCCAGTTGATGCTTCAGCAAAAAGTGAACCGTCTGCGTAGCTTTGCACTTCCAGACCGGGTAGCCAGCGTATCGGGTGCTCAAGATAAGCCTGAAATGTGGCGATCGCTCGCGCCTGAAAACCAACAAAGCCGATGATTTGATTGATAATTACACAGTCCCAGGCGGTAAGCCCGACATCGTTAAGATGCTGGCGGGACTGACCGTCGATAATAGATGGAGAACCAGCCAGTTGACGGGCATATTGCGTGATTTGCGCCAGCCGATGATTGCTTTCCCTGGAGGAGTCTGGCCCGGGAAGCGGTGTCAGACGCGCGGAATAGTGGTTGCATAACCGCTGGACGCCGCAGACCTGGGCAACCGTCAGGGCGGTCGTCAGGCGTTCATAGGCGGTGAATGTTTGTAAGCGTGTCACTGCAAGCTGGTCGGGGAAGAACTCTACAGCAAGAGCACGCGCCGGGATCAGCCACGAATGAAAGGGATCAAGTGTTTCTTCATCAAGGATCACGTCGAGCAGAAAAGGATCGGTTACCTTTGCGGCTCCCGGAACCAGTGGCAAAACGTCATACTCCGAAGTACTGGATTGCGTTTCATGATACCAGTGGCTTTTGCCGGTAATGTGGCGTTGTTCCATGGGTACTCCTTGGTCGTAAAGGAAATCGTTATCCTGACGCAAGGCTGGGAGGGGAGAAAGACGGATCGGCGATAACAAATATCAGAAAGGTATAACAGAGAAATCGGGCGGCAGAACGCCGCCCATCTTTACCAACAGAACGATTATTTCAGTTCCAGTTCGTTCATGGCAGCGATGCTGAAACCGCCATCAACGTGAACGACTTCACCGGAGATACCAGCGGAGAGGTCGGAGCACAGGAACGCTGCAGAGTTACCTACATCTTCAATGGTAACGGTACGACGAATCGGTGTAACCGCTTCGCAGTGAGCCAGCATTTTACGGAAGTCTTTGATGCCGGAAGCCGCCAGAGTACGGATCGGACCCGCAGAGATGGCGTTAACACGCACACCTTCCGGACCCATCGCGTTAGCCATATAGCGTACGTTCGCTTCCAGAGACGCTTTTGCCAGACCCATAACGTTGTAGTTCGGGATAGCGCGTTCGGCGCCCAGGTAGGAGAGGGTCAGCAGGGCAGAACCCGGATTCAGCATGGAACGGCAAGCTTTTGCCATTGCAACGAAGCTGTAAGAGCTGATGTCGTGGGCAATTTTGAAGCCTTCACGGGTAACGGCGTTAACATAGTCACCATCCAGCTGATCGCCAGGTGCAAAACCAATAGAGTGTACGAAGCCGTCAAATTTCGGCCAGACTTTACCCAGTTCAGCGAACATGGTGTCGATGCTGGCATCTTCGGCAACATCGCACTGCAGAACGATGTCAGAACCTAATTGAGCGGCAAATTCTTCTACGCGGCCTTTCAGTTTGTCGTTCTGGTAGGTGAATGCCAGTTCAGCTCCTTCGCGGTGCATCGCCTGAGCGATACCGTAGGCGATGGACAGTTTGCTGGCAACACCGGTTACCAGAATGCGCTTACCGGAAAGAAAACCCATAGCTTTAATCCTTATTGTTGATGCTTGTTGTGCCTGAAAATCAGGCGATTCGTCGTTTAAATAAACAGTACGAACAGATAAACGGTTATTATAATCAACCTGGCTGTGGGTGGCTATAGTTGCCAGGTCCGACCGGAGCAGGGCGCGGGCAGGGTGGGGGCTTTTCCCCTCACCCTAACCCTCTCCCCAGAGGGGCGAGGGGATCGTATTGTGCAAATATTGTCACCCCAGCAACAAACAGGCACATACAGCCCCCTAGTCCTTTCAGGGAGAGGGTGACCGGCAGTTCAGTCCTGGCCGAATATTTTTTCTCATCCGCCTCTATATTTTCACCACAACAGCCACCCGGCTCGGTCGGCTTCCTCGCCCTTTCAGGGAGAGGGCTGGGGAGAGGGTGACCGGCGATTCAGTCCTTGCCGAATATTCTTCACCATCCGACTCCATGTTTTCACCACAGCAACTACCCTACTCAGTCGGCTCCCTCGCCCTTTCAGGGAGAGGGCTGGGGTGAGGGTGACAGGCGACTCAGTTCCTGCAGAATAATCTCCAGCACTGCCTCCTCATTACAATCAATCTCGTTATTCCAGAAACGCAGCACGGTCCAGCCCTGTGACTCAAGCCAGCGTGTGCGCCTGGTATCATAGGCAACTGTCGAATCATGCTGCCCACCATCCAGCTCAACTACTACACGCGCCGAGCAGCAGGCAAAATCGAGAATGTAGCTCCCCACCGGATGTTGACGGCGAAATTTGAAATCACCAAAACGTCGGCTGCGAAGATATCGCCAGAGCTTTCGTTCCTGCGGGGTGAGATTGCGTCTTAAATAACGCGCATTTGATTTTATTTTATCCATCCACTCATTCTGACAAGATTTAATCCCTTGTCAGAATGAGGTGAATTATCTGGAAGGCGGGTTCAGAAAATCAACGATCTTTGCGCCACGCATCCGCCGTCAACGCTTCGCCAAAGTGCCCGGAAATGAGCCGTTTGGTGAGTTCATGTAGCGGCGATGCCAGCACGTCAGCCGTACTACCGCGCTCGACCACTTCACCCTGATGCATGACCAGAACCTGGTCGCTGATATGCTTCATCATCCCGATATGTTGGGTAACATAAATATAAGAAATGCCCTGTTTCTCTTGTAGCTCCAGCATCAGATTAATCAACTGCGAACGCATCGACATATCCAGCGAGGCGAGAGCTTCATCCGCGATAATAACTTTTGGGCGCAATATCAGCGCGCGCGCCAGACCCAGACGTTGTTTTTGCCCTGGTGCCAGCATATGCGGATAGTAACTGACGTGATCCGGTAGCAGCCCGACCATACGCATTGTTTCAATAATCTGTTTGCGGCGCTGTTCAGGTTCCAGATCGGTGTTCAAACGCAGAGGAAAATCAAGGATCTGCGAGATACGCTGACGCGGATTCAACGAGGTCGATGGATCCTGAAAAATCATGCGAATCCGCTGGCTGCGGAAGGAGTAATCGCCAAAATGCAGCGGATGATCGTCAATCAATAACTCGCCGCTGGTTGGCTCAATCATTCCTGCCAGCATTTTCGCCAGCGTCGATTTACCGGAGCCGTTTTCACCAATAATCGCCAGAGTCTGGCGTTCACGTAGCGTAAAGCTCAAGGGTTTTACGGCTTCTACGGTCTGACGACGAAACCAGCCAGTTCGGTAGCGGAACGTTTTGCTTAAATTACGCACTTCGAGCAGCGTTTCGATCATCTCACTCTTTCTCCATATTCAGCGGGAAATGACAGGCATAGAGATGATTTTTCGCGCCCGTCAGGCGCGGCGTCACTATACATTCTCGTTGTGCATATGGGCAACGTGGCCCCAGACGACAACCAATGGGTAATTGTTCCAGAAGCGGGATTGCACCAGGCAGCGTATTGAGGCGACTTTTATGCGGCATCGCGCTGCCGAAATCCGGTATCGCGCGGATCAGCGCCTGGGTGTAAGGATGATGCGGCATTGTCACCAGCTCCTTACTTGGCGCGGTTTCCACTGTCTGACCACAATAAAGCACGTTGATTTTATCCGCCCATTGGCTAAGCATTTGTAAGTCATGGCTGATAAGCAAAATAGTAGTATTGCTGTTTTGGTTGAGACGCGTCAGCAGGCGAAAGATTTGCGCCTGTGTTGTTGGCTCCATTGAGTTTGTAGGTTCGTCAGCTATTAGCAGACGTGGTTGATTCGCCAGCGCGATGGCAATCATCACTTTCTGGCATTCACCTTCGGTCAACTCATATGGAAAGCTGCGCATCGCATCTTTGTGATCTTTAATCCCCACGCGGTGCAGCAGCTCAATGGCGCGGCGTTTGCGCCAGCCAAAACGCTGCCACCAACGGCCTTTATAGGTCCAGGCTGGGATGTTTTGCATTAACTGACGCCCCACTCGTTCAGAAGGGTCGAGACACGATTGTGGTTCCTGAAAAATCATCGACACGTTGTGCCCAACCAGCTTGCGCCGTTCGCGCGCGGAAAGACGCAGCAGATCGATGTCATCAAAACGCATACGGTCAGCGGTAACACGCCAGTTATCTTTATTGACGCCACAAATCGCTTTCGCAATCAAACTTTTGCCGGAGCCGGATTCACCAACAAGGCCCCGGATTTCGCCTTCGGTTAAGGTCATACTCACGCGGTCAACGGCTTTAACCCACTCATCACCGGTTTTAAATTCAATGGTCAGGTTACGAATATCCAGTAACGGCATTATTCCACCCCCGCAATAATTGCACGACGCACACCATCACCAAGGAGGTTAACCAACAACACGCTGATCATAATTGCCGCCCCAGGAAGCATGACGGTCCACGGGGCGACATAAATCAGTTCCAGTGCATCGCCGAGCATCGCTCCCCATTCAGGAGAGGGGAGTTGCGCGCCGAGATCAAGAAAGCCCAGCGCGGCAATATCAAGAATTGCCATTGACAGTGCGCGGGTGATCTCAGTGACCAGTCCAGCGGTGATGTTTGGCAGTACGGCAAACCAGAGAATATTCAGCGTCGTTGCCCCATCCAGGCGAGCAGCGATAACGTACTCTTTTTCCAGTTCATCATGCACCATGCTGTAGACCGAACGCACCATACGCGGCAGCAGCGCCAGCCAGACGGCAAACATCGCGTGCGACAAACTCGGCCCGGCAAATGCCACAACGATAATTGCCAGCAGCAGGGACGGGATCGCCAGTAAGGTATCCAGAATATGATTAAGCACCGCTGACCGTAGACCATGCGTCGCACCGGCGAAGGTGCCGAGCACCAGACCACAGATGGTAGCAGCAAGTGTCACCACAAATGCGCCGCCAACGGTAGGCGCAGCGCCGCTCAATAAACGGCTTAAAACGTCGCGTCCGAGGTCGTCAGTCCCCAGGAAGAAAGAGACTTCGCCATAGCGAGACCATGACGGTGGCAACAATTGATAACCGAGAAATTGCTGGTCAATGCCGTAAGGCGCAAACCAGCCGCCAAAAATACACAGCACAGCCAGCCCCGCGCAGCCGTACAGGCCGACCATTGCAGCGGCATCACCATAGAATTTGCGCCAGGCGGTACGCAGCGTGCCCGGTGGGCGCTTCTCGCTGTATACGCTATCGTAAGGCATACCATTCCTTATGTTTCAGAGGGTTAGCCATAGCACCCAAAATATCAGAAATCACGTTAATAATAATGACCAGAGAGCCACACACCATCACACCGGCGGAAATCGCTGCGTAATCTTGTTGGCGAATGGCGTTAATTAACCAGCGCCCCAAACCAGGCCAGCTAAAGACCATTTCGGTGATCATCGCCAGCGTCAGCATGGTGGAAAATTGCAAGCCCAAACGAGGGATGACGGGGGGTAGCGCGTTATGCAGCACATGGCGACGCAAAATAGTAAAGCGTGACAAACCACGGGTCGCCGCCGCTTTCACATAGTTCTGGTCATACACTTCGATAGTGCTGATACGCATCAATCGGATCACTTCAGTTGTTGGCGCAACCGACAGGGTGATGACCGGCAATACCATATGGCGTATTGCGCTCATGATCATTTCATCCCGCCACGGAGAGTCCGAAAGCCAGGCATCAATCAACGCAAAGCCGGTAACAGGTTTCACTTCATACAGCAAATCGAATCGCCCTGAAACGGGCAGCCAGCCCAGCGTCAGCGAACAAAACAGCGTCAGCAGAAGCGCCAGCCAGAAAACCGGGATTGAAAAGCCCAGCAACGCGATGGCATTGATCAAGTTATCTTGCCACTTATGGCGCGTAATCCCGGCAATCATGCCCACCGGGATGCCGACAATCAACGCAAAGCCGAAAGCGAGGATGCATAGCTCAATCGTTGCCGGAAAAACCTCTTTTAACTGTTCGGCTATCGGCTGTCCGTTAATGCTGGAAACGCCAAAATCCCAGTGAATCAGGCCATTAAACCAGAATACCCAGGCATTCCCCAGTGAAGCGCCTTGTAACGGCGCATGTGGCGTGAAATAGCTCAAACTGAAGCCAACAAAAGTCAGCAGGAACAGGGTCACGATCAATAATAAAACGCGGCGTAAGGTGAAGATAATCATGGTTTTTTCACCTCTTGCTTTTCGCGGTATACACCAGCGAAGGAGGCATTACCAAATGGGCTAAGAACCAGCCCTTTGATATCGTACCGATAGGCCTGCAAGCGTAATGATGAGGCCAGCGGCAGAATGGGTAACTCCTGCGCCAGAATACTTTGCGCTTCGTCATAGGCTTCAATACGCGCCGCCAGTTGCTGCGAAGAGAGCGCCTTACGCAACACGTTGTCGAATTTCGGGTCGCACCAGTGGGCGAGGTTGGTCTGCGAATGAATTGCCGCGCAGCTCAGTAGCGGACGGAAGAAACTGTCCGGGTCGTTACTGTCCGTCGCCCAACCGGATAACGTCAGATCATGGCTCATATCCATCAACCGCGCCTCCTGAAAACGACCTTCTACCGGCACAATCACCACTTTCACGCCGACCTGTGCCATATCCGCCTGAATCAGTTCGGCAGTTTTCAGCGGACTGGGGTTCCACGCCTGCGAACGTGTTGGCACCCACAGTTTCAGCGTTAAGTTTTCCAGCCCCAATGCCTTTAACTGTTCGCGTGATTTCGCCGGATTGTATTCGGTAATTTTAGCCTCGTTGTCATAAGCCCACGAGGCGCGCGGTAAAATAGAGGCCGCCGTTTCAGCCGTACCGTAATAGATAGATTGCATCAGGCGCTGGTTATTAATCGCCAGTGCCAGCGCATGACGGACAGCCGGATTATTTAGCGGCGGTTTGGCGGTGTTAAATGCCAGATAGGCGACGTTCATCCCCGGACGCAGCGTTAAACGCAAACGCGGGTCGTCGCGCAAAATGGATAGCTGGCTGGCAGCAGGCCAGGCCAGAACATCACATTCACCGGTCAATAGTTTCGACAGACGTCCGGTGCCACCAGAGCCTAAATCCACCACCACCTGCGGCATCAACGGTTTGCCTCGCCAGAACTCATCATGACGTTGCAGGCGAATATATTGCCCCGTGCGATTTTCCGACAGTTTATACGGCCCGGTGCCTACGGGTTGGCGGTCGAGTTGTTCCTGACGATCTTCTTTCTCTAATTTCTGCGCATATTCGGCAGACATTACTGACGCATAATGGGTCGCCAGATGCCATAAAAAAGAAGCATCCGGCTGGGCCAGACGGAACTCAACGGTATGATTATCCAGCTTGCGGACGCTTTTCACGTTATCAGCAAATTGCAGGCTGTCGAAATAGGGAAAGTTGCTCCCGTTGACGTTATGCCACGGGTTGTTACGGTCAAAAATTCGCTGGAAGGTAAACACCACATCGTCGGCATTCATTTTGCGAGTAGGCGTAAACCAGTCGGTTTTTTGAAACGGGACATCGCGACGCAGGTGGAAGCGATAGGTCGCGCCGTTGTCGAGCACTTCCCAGCTTTCGGCAAGTTCCGGCATCAGACGATAAGTATAAGGATCGACATCCAGTAGTCGATCATAAAACTGGGCGGCAAGGGTATCGACAATTAACCCACTGCTCGCTTTGGATGGGTTAAAGGTGTTGACCTGTCCGCTGACGCAATAGACAAAACCGCTGTCGCGGATATCAGCGTGCGGGGTGGGTTCAGGCGCGGCGATTGCCTGACCACTCACAAGTCCAGCAATCACCAAAAGAGACGATAATACCTGGCGCATAATATTAAGGGATTTTATGTAAAGAGGCTATCTTACTAATATTTAATGACATTTGCCATTACCGTTTGTGTTCAGGGGTCGCAATGAGGGCAGTATGGTTGGTTGTTGCACATGTGGCGTCGCCATCTGTTCAACATTCGTACCCGTGATTTCTTATAACTATAACTCACAGAACTACTTAGCGAGGTGCCGTTTGACTTGCTCGTAAGAAGCCAGCTCGAACTGGCCTTAATAAAGGATTACTCATTACCCCATTGATTCAAAAACTCTGCGATCTCATCAATGCGTGCGGGATTGATCCCCGCTTCAGCGGCCATGTCATGCTGAGCTTCTTCGCTGATCTCTTCATTATTCATCAAACGGGTGAGCAGTAACTGGAAGTAGTGAGCCAGTGGCGTGCGTTCAGCTTCTGCGACAGGTTCTGCGCATTCGGTCGCGTACTCATCGGCAATATCAAAATATTTTAGTGGGATATCGTGGTTCATTATTTGCCCTGGGGTTAATGCGTTAAGCACAGGGGCGGATGATAGCACTCGTGATCCGGGTCATACATCTTTTTATGGATAATGGCGCTGCGTATTGCCAACAGGCAGGGCAATACGCAGCGCATCCAACACATTACGTCTCGCTCACTGGTGTTCTGTCACCTTCATACAACGGCACTTTGCGATAGCGGCGGATCAGATACCACAAATATGCGCCACCTAACGAGGCCCAAACCAGACCGAGCGTCAGTGAAGTTGACTCCAGGTTAACCCACAACACGCCTACCGTCAGCGCGCCAACCAGCGGCATCAGCAAATAGTGAAAGTGATCCTTCCAGCTTTTATTCATTCCTTTACGCCGCCAGAAATGATTAAACACCGACAAATTGACGAAGGTAAATGCCACCAACGCGCCGAAGTTAATCAATGCTGTAGCGGTGACTAAATCAAAGAACAGCGCCGACAACGCGACAATCCCGACCATAATGACGTTCAGCGCCGGGGTGCGCCATTTCGGGTGCACATAGCCAAACACGCGCTCTGGAAACACATTGTCACGCCCCATCACATACAGCAGACGCGACACGCTGGCATGTGAAGCCAGGCCAGACGCTAATGTGTTCACAAACGTGGTGCAGAGGAAAATCGACTGGAACAGCTTGCCGCCGACGTACAGTGCAATCTCCGGCAGCGCGGCATCCGGGTCTTTAAAGCGGCTGATATCCGGGAAGAACAGTTGCATAAAGAACGACGCGGCAATAAATATAACGCCACCGTAAACCGCCGTCAGGAAGATGGCTTTCGGGATCACGCGCGCGGCGTCCGGCGTCTCTTCTGAAAGCGTGGTCACCGCATCAAAACCAAGAAACGAGAAGCACACGATCGTCGCCCCGGTAATAATCGGAATCAGATGCGCGTTCTCACTGATAAACGGCTGTAGCGACCAGACGGTGCCGACACCTTCCCCTTTATGTAGCCCCTGAACCACCAGGAAGATGAACACCACCATGATGGAGATCTGCACCAGTACAAACAGGGTATTGAAGTTAGCGACCAGGTTAACGCTCTTCAGATTCGCGGCGGTTAAAATGGCGACGAAGGTCACGACCCACACCCACGGCGGCACTTCCGGGAAGAGGGCGGAGAGATAGATTTTCGCCAACAAAACGTTGATCATCGGCAAAAAGAGATAATCCAGCAGCGATGACCAGCCGACCATAAAGCCGACGTGCGGGTTAATCGACTTTTGCGCGTAGGTATAGGCCGAACCGGCCTCCGGAAACTGGCGAACCAGTTTGCCGTAGCTGATAGCGGTAAACAGCACACCCGCCAGCGCCAGCAAATAGGACGCCGGAACGTGACCGTCGCTAATGCCAGATACAATACCAAAAGTATCAAATACGGTCATCGGCGTGAGATAGGCCAGACCCATCATCACCACCTGCCACAATTTCAGTGATTTTCGCAGACGGGTTTTGCCGGGTTGCGCAGCAATATTCAGTGGTGAATTAATAGCCATAATTGCTGCCTCCCCTGCGTAATAAGGTTTGCGGTCGTGTCGACCTGAAATCAAACCTGTTTAGCAAGGGAAGCAAAGGGGGCGGAGTCCAGTCAGTCGCAGGAGGGGCGCATACGCAGCCTCCCTCGCCATGCGGGGATTTAATCATCGGCATCATCTCATTTCCTCGTCACAGTCTTAATCGTTAACGGAAGCCCGTTGCCGCCTGCGCTCCATAACGCGACATCCGGGAAATGTCTGGATTACCAGCAAATGTCAGGCCTGGCTCCGCTCAGGCCGATGAAACAACCCCGCAAGGGGTATTACGCGTTTTTCAACATCCACTCAATTTCTGTTTCTGTGATAAGGCGCTCAAACTGCAACAGCTCATCATTTTTACAGGCGTGATACACATGACAGAAACGTTCGCCTAAATAGTGGCGCAGGTGATCATTCTCGATAAACTCACCCAGGGCATCGCTCTGGCGAATCGGGAAGGGTAAGCCTTCCTGTTCCAGGCCGTTGCCTTCGACTTCTTCCTGTAACGGCAGCTCGTTATCAAGGCCATGCAAAATACCGGCAAAAATCGCTGCCATCACCAGATATGGGTTGGCATCGGCACCCGCCACGCGATATTCCACGCGGTGGTTATGACGGTCGCCGCACGGAATACGCAGGGCGACGGTACGGTTGTTATGGCCCCACGACGCCTGCGTCGGTACATACATACCTGGCTGGAAGCGGCGATACGAGTTCACGTTTGGTGCCAGCAACGCCATTGATGACGGCATCAGGTCAATCATCCCGGCGAGCATCTTTTTCAGTAGCGGCGAATCTTCGCCTTCCGCGTCAGCTAGCACGTTCTCTCCACGATTATTTTGCATACTAATATGGATATGCATCCCGCTGCCCGCGTGTTCTTCATACGGCTTCGCCATAAAAGTGGCGTGCATCTTATGCTTTTCCGCCATCAAGCGCACCAGGCGTTTAAGGGCTAATGCATCATCGCAGGCTTCCAGTACGTTATCGGTATGGTAAAGGTTGATTTCAAACTGGCCTGGCGAAGCCTCGGCGACCGCACCATCTGCCGGAATCAGCTGTAATTGCGCCAGTTCATCAATATCATTGAGCACATCGGCGAAGTGGTTGAGGTTATCGACAGAGTAGACCTGGCTTTGGGTATTGCGGTCATCGGTGCCGGGCGCGCAGGGCGGTTGCAGATACCCTTCGGCGTCGCGCTGGCGATCCAGTAAATAGAACTCCAGCTCTACCGCTACGACCGGGAACAATCCGCGCTGGCGTAGCTGCTGCCACAGGCGGTTGAGTACATTCCTCGGCTCAACGTCAAAGGGAGCGCCATCTTCATCGACCATGGTCAGAAGCATTTGACCAATAAACTCAGGATCGGCGGCAGAAGGGGTTAAAGAACCGAGAATAGGGACACAGGTACGATCTGGCTCGCCCATTTCTTGACCTAGCCCTGCTTCTTCTACCACATTGCCCAGAATATCCATCGCAAACACCGAAGCCGGGAAGTAGCATCCTTTCTCCAGTTTTTTCAGGCTGGAGAAGAGGACGCGTTTTCCACGAAAACAGCCATTCAGATCGGTAAGTAAAACATCAACATATTGCGTATTCGGGTAGCGTTCCAGGTAGCGTTTCACCTCCTGCGTAAAGACGCTACCCCGCCTCTCTTCTGACTGCTGAACAAAGTTTTCTACTTCAACGATATTGGTTTCCATGATTCTTCGCCTTTGGTTTTGTTTTCCACTCGTTATCAGAGCGTAAAATATAATGACCACTCTTCGAATCTGTATGCAAGCTAAATGTTTGTCAAATGTTAAATTGAGTTTGCAAAAAAGAAAACTCACTGCTAGATTGAAAAAATATTGAACAGAAAGGTCATTTAAACCGCAGTAATGGCGATAATTTAGTCCACTTTGTGAGATTGAGCATGGAAAATATAATGAACAATCCTGTTATCGGTGTCGTAATGTGCAGGAACAGGCTTAAGGGTCATGAGACCCAGACTCTGCAAGAAAAGTACCTGAATGCCATCATTCACGCAGGTGGTTTGCCGATTGCGCTTCCCCATGCGCTGGCTGAGCCGTCATTACTTGAAGAACTTTTGCCGAAACTTGATGGCATTTATCTTCCTGGTAGTCCCAGCAATGTGCAGCCGCACCTATATGGTGAAAACGGCGATGAGCCTGACGCCGATCCCGGGCGTGATCTTCTGAGCATGGCGTTAATTAACGCTGCACTCGAAAGGCGCATCCCCATTTTCGCCATCTGCCGGGGTTTACAGGAACTGGTGGTGGCAACCGGAGGTTCGTTGCATCGCAAGCTGTGCGAACAGCCTGAATTTCTGGAACATCGGGAAGATCCCGAACTGCCGGTGGAGCAGCAATATGCGCCGTCGCATGAAGTTCAGGTTGAAGAGGGGGGATTACTGTCTGCGCTGTTACCTGAATGTAGCAACTTTTGGGTAAACTCTCTGCATGGACAAGGGGCGAAGGTTGTTAGCCCACGGTTGCGTGTTGAAGCTCGCTCGCCGGATGGCTTAGTTGAGGCGGTGAGCGTCATCAATCATCCTTTCGCGCTGGGCGTACAGTGGCACCCGGAATGGAACAGTAGCGAGTACGCGCTTTCGCGTATATTGTTCGAGGGCTTTATCACCGCTTGTCAGCACCATATCGCTGAAAAACAGCGACTCTGACCACTACAGTTTAAGGAAATGCAAATATGAGTGATGAGGGACTGGCGCCAGGAAAACGCTTGTCGGAAATCCGCCAGCAGCAGGGGCTTTCACAACGTCGTGCCGCCGAACTCTCCGGGCTGACTCACAGTGCTATCAGTACGATAGAACAGGATAAAGTCAGCCCTGCCATCAGTACGCTGCAAAAGCTGCTGAAGGTGTATGGACTGTCACTCTCGGAATTCTTTTCCGAGCCGGAAAAACCTGATGAGCCGCAGGTCGTCATTAATCAGGACGACTTAATTGAAATGGGCAGTCAGGGTGTGTCAATGAAGCTGGTTCATAACGGTAACCCGAATCGCACGTTGGCGATGATCTTTGAAACGTACCAGCCGGGCACAACCACTGGGGAAAGAATTAAGCATCAGGGTGAGGAAATAGGCACTGTACTGGAAGGTGAAATTGTTCTGACCATTAATGGACAGGATTATCACCTCGTCGCGGGGCAAAGTTATGCTATTAATACCGGCATCCCGCACAGTTTCAGCAATACGTCGGCAGGCATTTGCCGAATTATCAGCGCCCATACACCCACCACGTTTTAATCTTTTAGCTCTGTAAGCCGGGTAAGCGCAATGCGCCCGGCAATCTATAAAGAATGTCGCCAGAAATAAACGGGCATACGGCTCGGGGATCTCTGCGCCCTGACGTTCACAAACTGCATATATCTGATAGACGTGAAACAGGAGTCATAATGAATTTTCATCATCTGGCTTACTGGCAGGATAAAGCGTTAAGTCTCGCCATTGAAACCCGCTTATTTATTAACGGTGAATATACCGCTGCGGCGGAAAACGAAACCTTCGAAACCGTTGATCCGGTCACCCAGGCGCCGCTAGCGAATATTGCGCGCGGTAAAAGCGCCGATATCGACCGCGCAGTGAGCGCGGCACGCAACGTATTTGAACGCGGCGACTGGTCGCTCTCTTCTCCGGCTAAACGCAAAGTGGTACTGAATAAACTCGCCGATTTAATGGAAGCCCACGCGGAAGAACTGGCGCTGCTGGAAACCCTCGACACCGGTAAACCGATTTGTCACAGCCTGCGTGATGATATTCCCGGCGCGGCGCGCGCCATTCGCTGGTACGCCGAAGCGATCGATAAAGTTTACGGCGAAGTGGCGACCACCAGTAGCCATGAGCTGGCGATGATTGTGCGCGAACCGGTCGGCGTAATTGCCGCCATCGTCCCGTGGAACTTCCCGCTGTTGCTGACCTGCTGGAAACTCGGCCCGGCGCTGGCGGCAGGTAACAGCGTTGTCCTGAAGCCGTCTGAAAAATCACCGCTCAGTGCGATTCGCCTTGCGGGGCTGGCGAAAGAAGCAGGTCTGCCGGATGGCGTGCTGAACGTAGTAACTGGTTTTGGTCATGAGGCGGGGCAGGCGCTTTCTCGTCATAACGATATCGATGCCATCGCCTTTACCGGCTCCACGCGTACCGGTAAACAACTGCTGAAAGACGCAGGCGACAGCAACATGAAACGCGTCTGGCTGGAAGCAGGTGGTAAAAGCGCCAACATCGTTTTTGCTGACTGCCCGGATCTGCAAAAAGCGGCGAGCGCGACAGCCGCAGGTATCTTCTACAACCAAGGCCAGGTGTGCATCGCCGGAACCCGTTTATTGCTGGAAGAGAGCATCGCCGATGAGTTTTTAGCCCTGTTAAAACAGCAGGCGCAAAACTGGCAGCCGGGGCATCCACTTGATCCTGCAACCACGATGGGCACCTTAATCGACTGCGCTCATGCCGACTCGGTACACACCTTTATTCGTGAAGGCGAAAGCAAAGGGCAACTGCTGCTGGATGGTCGTAACGCTGAACTGGCTGCGGCCATCGGCCCGACCATCTTTGTCGACGTAGACCCCAATGAGTCCCTGAGTCGCGAAGAGATTTTTGGCCCGGTGCTGGTGGTCACCCGTTTCACATCAG
The DNA here is from genome assembly GCF_005280595.1 of Escherichia sp. MR. Classification (NCBI taxonomy): domain Bacteria; kingdom Pseudomonadati; phylum Pseudomonadota; class Gammaproteobacteria; order Enterobacterales; family Enterobacteriaceae; genus Escherichia; species Escherichia sp. MR. The sequence goes on from NZ_SZVK01000017.1 coordinate 74,454, forward strand.
AAGACCAGGCGCTACAGCTTGCCAACGACAGCCAGTACGGGCTCGGTGCGGCGGTATGGACGCGCAATCTCTCCCGCGCGCACCGCATGAGCCGCCGTTTGAAAGCTGGTTCCGTCTTCGTCAACAACTACAACGATGGCGATATGACCGTACCGTTTGGCGGTTATAAGCAGAGCGGCAACGGTCGCGACAAATCCCTGCACGCCCTTGAAAAATTCACTGAACTGAAAACCATCTGGATAAGCCTGGAGGCCTGAAATGACCGAACATACCAGTAGTTACTACGCCGCCAGTGCGAATAAATATGCGCCTTTCGACACGCTGAATGAGTCAATCACGTGTGATGTTTGCGTGGTTGGCGGCGGCTACACCGGGCTTTCCTCTGCACTGCATCTGGCGGAAGCGGGCTTTGACGTGGTGGTACTCGAAGCCTCACGCATCGGCTTTGGCGCCAGCGGGCGTAACGGCGGTCAGCTTGTAAACTCCTACAGCCGCGACATCGACGTAATCGAAAAAAGCTACGGCATGGACACCGCCCGTATGCTCGGCAGCATGATGTTCGAAGGTGGAGAGATCATCCGCGAGCGCATCAAACGTTATCAGATTGACTGCGACTACCGCCCCGGTGGCCTGTTTGTGGCGATGAATGATAAGCAGCTCGCGACTCTTGAAGAGCAGAAAGAGAACTGGGAACGCTATGGTAACAATCAACTCGAACTGCTGGACGCCAGTGCCATTCGCCGTGAAGTTGCCAGCGATCGCTACACCGGTGCGCTGCTGGATCACAGCGGCGGGCATATTCACCCGCTGAACCTCGCTATTGGTGAAGCCGACGCCATTCGTCTGAACGGCGGACGTGTGTATGAGCTTTCTGCGGTGACGCAGATCCAGCACACCACGCCAGCGGTGGTGCGCACAGCTAAAGGCCAGGTGACGGCGAAGTATGTGATTGTCGCCGGGAATGCGTATCTGGGCGATAAAGTGGAGCCGGAACTGGCGAAGCGCAGTATGCCGTGCGGCACGCAGGTGATCACCACCGAGCGGCTTTCCGATGATTTAGCCCGTTCGCTGATCCCGAAAAACTACTGTGTCGAAGACTGTAACTATCTGCTTGATTACTACCGCCTGACTGCCGATAACCGCCTGCTGTACGGTGGTGGCGTGGTGTATGGCGCACGTGACCCGGATGACGTTGAGCGCCTGGTGGTGCCGAAACTGCTGAAAACCTTCCCGCAGTTGCAGGGCGTAAAAATCGACTACCGCTGGACGGGCAACTTCCTGCTGACCCTGTCGCGTATGCCGCAGTTTGGTCGCCTCGATAAAAACATTTACTACATGCAGGGCTACAGCGGCCACGGCGTTACCTGTACCCATCTCGCCGGGCGTTTAATTGCTGAACTGCTGCGCGGCGATGCCGAGCGTTTCGACGCCTTCGCCAATCTGCCGCATTACCCGTTCCCCGGCGGGCGCACGCTGCGCGTGCCGTTTACCGCGATGGGCGCGGCTTATTACAGCCTGCGCGATCGTCTGGGCGTTTAATTTCCGATTAACCGTGAAGAGTCAAAAGGTGTGAAACATGAGCAACAATGAATTCCATCAGCGTCGTCTTTCTGCCACCCCGCGCGGGGTCGGCGTAATGTGTAACTTCTTCGCCCAGTCGGCTGAAAACGCCACGCTGAAGGATGTTGAAGGCAACGAGTACATCGATTTTGCCGCAGGCATTGCGGTGCTGAACACCGGACATCGCCATCCTGAACTGGTGGCAGCGGTGGAACAGCAACTGCAACAGTTTACCCACACGGCGTATCAGATTGTGCCATACGAAAGCTATGTCACGCTGGCGGAGAAAATTAACGCCCTTGCCCCGGTCAGTGGTCAGGCTAAGACCGCGTTCTTCACCACCGGTGCGGAAGCGGTTGAGAACGCAGTGAAAATCGCCCGCGCCCATACCGGACGCCCTGGCGTGATTGCGTTCAGCGGCGGCTTCCACGGTCGCACGTATATGACCATGGCATTAACTGGAAAGGTTGCACCGTACAAAATTGGTTTCGGCCCGTTCCCCGGTTCGGTGTATCACGTGCCGTATCCGTCAGATTTGCATAGCGTTTCGACGCAAGATTCCCTCGACGCCATCGAACGCTTGTTTAAATCAGACATCGAAGCGAAACAGGTCGCGGCCATTATTTTCGAACCGGTACAGGGCGAGGGCGGATTTAACGTGGCGCCAAAAGAGCTGGTTGCCGCCATTCGCCGCCTGTGCGATGAGCACGGCATTGTGATGATTGCTGATGAAGTGCAAAGCGGTTTTGCGCGTACCGGTAAACTGTTTGCCATGGATCATTACGCCGATAAGCCGGACTTAATGACGATGGCGAAAAGCCTCGCGGGCGGGATGCCGCTTTCGGGCGTGGTCGGTAATGCCAACATTATGGACGCGCCCGCGCCGGGCGGGCTTGGCGGCACTTACGCCGGTAACCCGCTGGCAGTTGCCGCCGCGCACGCAGTGCTCAACATTATCGACAAAGAATCCCTTTGCGACCGTGCGAATCAACTCGGTCAGCGCCTGACGCAAACGCTGATTGAGGCCAAAGAAAGCGTTCCGGCCATTGCTGCGGTACGCGGTCTGGGGTCGATGATTGCGGCAGAATTTAACGACCCGCAAACGGGCGAGCCGTCAGCCGCCATTGCGCAGAAAATTCAGCAACGCGCGCTGGCGCAGGGGCTGTTACTGTTGACCTGTGGCGCATACGGCAACGTGATACGTTTCCTGTATCCGCTGACCATCCCGGATGCGCAATTCGATGCGGCAATGAAAATTTTGCAGGATGCGCTGAGAGATTAATACGCATAAGCGGAGCCCAACGCAAAAATGCCTGATGCGCTGCGCTTATCAGGCCTGCAAACGACGTATTGATTATGTAGGCCGAATAAGACGTTCACGCCGCATCCGGCAAGTCGTATTGCTCAACTTCGCTAAATCTGGTGCTTTTTCAACAACGCGCGGAACTGATGATAGGTTAACCCCAGCAATTCAGCCGCGCGCTTCTGGTTATATTTCCCCTGTTGCAAACTGAGTTGCAGTAACTCTTTTTCCTGCTGCAGCTGAAACTCACGTAAATCCAGCGGCAGTGCCGGAAGCGAGGTGGTTTCTGAAACGGCGATAGTGTCTTCAGGTGGACGCCGTTTAAAGGGATCAATAATGATCTCATCAAGCGGATAATCGCTGGTGCCGTGGCGATACACCGAACGTTCCACCACGTTTTTCAATTCACGGATATTTCCTGGCCAGCGATAGTTCAGCAACGTTTCTCTGGCACGCTCCGTAAAACCAGGAAACAGAGGCAGTTTTATTTCCCGACACATCTGGATGGCAAAGTGTTCCGCCATCAGCATAATGTCGCTTTCACGCTCGCGTAGTGGCGGCAGTTGCACTACATCAAAAGCCAGCCGGTCGAGCAGGTCAGCGCGAAAAGTACCTTCATTGACCATCGCCGGGAGATCGGCATTCGTCGCGCATACCAACCGCACATTCACCTGCAATGGCTGGCTGCCGCCAACGCGCTCCAGTTCACCGTACTCAATCACACGCAATAATTTTTCCTGCACCATCATCGGTGCTGTAGCGAGTTCATCAAGAAATAGCGTACCGCCGTCGGCACGTTCAAATCGTCCCGGATGGCGTTTTTGCGCTCCGGTAAACGCACCGGCTTCGTGACCAAACAGTTCGGAATCCAGCAGATTTTCATTTAACGCTGCGCAGTTAAGGGAAATAAACGGCCCTTGCCAGCGGGAGGAGAGATAATGCAAACGGCTGGCGATCAGCTCTTTACCGGTGCCGCGCTCGCCAATAATCAAAACCGGTTTGTCCAGCGGCGCGAGATGCGAAACCTGTTCCAGCACTTCAAGAAAGCTGTTCGCCTCACCGAGTAAGTTATCTTTGTATTCTGCCATGATGAAATTCGCCACTTGTTAGTGTAATTCGCTAATTCATCCTGGCATGTTGCTGTTGATTCTTCAATCAGATCTTTATAAATCAAAAAGATAAAAAATTGGCACGCAAATTGTATTAACAGTTCAGCAGGACAATCCTGAACGAAGAAATCAAGAGGACAACATTATGGGTATTTTTTCTCGCTTTGCCGACATCGTGAACGCCAACATCAACGCCCTGTTAGAGAAAGCGGAAGATCCGCAGAAACTGGTGCGTCTGATGATCCAGGAAATGGAAGATACATTAGTTGAAGTGCGTTCTACCTCGGCGCGTGCACTGGCGGAAAAGAAACAGCTGACTCGCCGTATTGAACAAGCGTCGGCGCGTGAAGTTGAGTGGCAGGAAAAAGCCGAACTGGCGCTGCTGAAAGAGAGAGAAGATCTGGCGCGTGCGGCGTTAATTGAAAAACAGAAACTGACCGATCTGATTAAGAGCCTGGAACACGAAGTGACGCTGGTGGACGATACGCTGGAGCGTATGAAGAAAGAGATTGGTGAGCTGGAAAACAAATTGAGCGAAACACGTGCTCGCCAGCAGGCATTGATGTTGCGTCACCAGGCAGCAAACTCGTCGCGTGATGTGCGTCGTCAACTGGACAGTGGCAAACTGGATGAAGCAATGGCGCGTTTCGAATCTTTCGAGCGTCGTATCGACCAGATGGAAGCGGAAGCAGAAAGCCACAGCTTCGGCAAACAAAAATCGCTGGACGATCAGTTTGCCGAACTGAAAGCCGATGATGCAATCAGTGAGCAACTGGCACAATTAAAAGCCAAAATGAAGCAAGACAATCAATAATAACATCCAGGCGGCGTCCGAACGCGCCGCCGCTCATCGTCTAAGGAGTACTTATGAGCGCGCTATTTCTGGCTATTCCGTTAACCATTTTTGTGCTGTTTGTTTTACCGATCTGGTTATGGCTGCATTACAGCAACCGATCCAGTCGCGGTGAATTGTCGCAAAGCGAACAGCAGCGATTAGTGCAACTGGCTGATGAAGCAAAACGGATGCGCGAACGCATTCAGGCGCTGGAATCCATTCTTGATGCAGAACATCCGAACTGGAGGGATCGCTAATGGCGGGTATTAATCTCAATAAAAAATTATGGCGTATTCCACAGCAGGGCATGGTGCGCGGCGTCTGCGCGGGGATTGCTAATTATTTTGATGTACCGGTAAAACTGGTGCGTATCCTCGTGGTGCTGTCGATTTTCTTCGGCCTGGCGCTATTTACCCTGGTTGCTTACATCATTTTGTCATTTGCTCTTGACCCGATGCCGGACAACATGGCGTATGGTGAACAACAACCTTCCAGCAGCGAATTGCTGGATGAAGTCGATCGTGAACTGGCTGCCAGTGAAACGCGTTTACGCGAGATGGAACGTTATGTCACTTCCGATACCTTCACGCTGCGTAGCCGTTTCCGTCAATTGTGAGGAAAGTTATGAATACTCGCTGGCAACAAGCTGGGCAAAAGGTGAAGGCTGGTTTCAAATTAGCAGGCAAGCTGGTTCTTCTCACCGCTCTGCGCTACGGCCCGGCGGGTGTGGCGGGTTGGGCGATAAAATCTGTTGCTCGCCGACCACTGAAAATGTTGTTGGCTGTGGCGCTGGAACCGCTGTTAAGTCGGGCTGCCAATAAACTGGCGCAGCGTTATAAAAGGTGAGGGGAGTTTCGCAAAAATTGTTAAATCTCAGGCGTATAATGGATGGCAATTTTCATCCATAGAAGGACGCTTACATGTTTAAAAAAGGCTTACTTGCGCTGACGCTGGCGTTTTCACTGCCTGTTTTTGCTGCTGAACACTGGATCGATGTTCGTGTTCCAGAACAGTATCAGCAAGAACACGTTCAGGGAGCCATCAATATTCCCCTGAAGGAAGTGAAAGAGCGCATTGCCACCGCCGTTCCGGATAAAAACGACACCGTGAAAGTGTATTGCAACGCCGGACGCCAGTCCGGGCAGGCAAAAGAGATCCTCAACGAAATGGGATATACCCACGTTGAGAACGCCGGTGGTCTTAAAGACATTGCGATGCCGAAGGTCAAAGGTTAACAAATTACTTATTGAGCGGTGTAAATAACGCCGCTTATTCATTTGATAAATCAAAATTAACCCACATTATTATCTCCAGCATCTCATCCTTTCTACAGCTTTCTGGCACAGGACAGCAATGAAGCGACTCAAAAATGAACTTAACGCGCTGGTGAATCGTGGCGTCGACAGGCACCTGCGACTGGCGGTAACCGGACTTAGCCGTAGTGGCAAAACGGCGTTTATCACCGCGATGGTCAATCAGTTGCTCAATATTCATGCAGGAGCACGCTTGCCGCTGTTAAGCGCGGTGCGTGAAGAGCGCCTGCTGGGTGTGAAGCGTATTCCACAGCGCGATTTTGGCATTCCGCGTTTTACTTACGACGAAGGGTTAGCGCAGCTGTACGGCGACCCTCCCGCCTGGCCGACGCCAACGCGCGGCGTCAGCGAAATCCGCCTGGCATTGCGTTATAAATCGAATGATTCGCTACTGCGTCACTTCAAAGACACCTCCACGCTGTATCTGGAGATTGTGGATTATCCCGGCGAATGGCTGCTCGACCTGCCAATGCTGGCGCAGGACTATTTAAGCTGGTCACGCCAGATGACGGGCTTGCTTAATGGTCAGCGCGGCGAGTGGTCGGCAAAATGGCGGATGATGTGCGAAGGACTTGATCCGTTAGCGCCTGCCGACGAAAACCGTCTTGCAGATATCGCCGCCGCGTGGACCGATTATCTCCACCACTGCAAACAGCAGGGGCTGCACTTTATTCAACCGGGGCGCTTTGTTCTGCCGGGGGATATGGCAGGCGCACCCGCGCTGCAATTCTTCCCGTGGCCGGATGTCGATGCCTGGGGCGAATCGAAACTGGCACAGGCCGATAAGCATACCAACGCCGGAATGCTGCGCGAGCGGTTTAATTATTACTGCGAGAAAGTGGTGAAGGGGTTCTATAAAAACCACTTTTTGCGTTTTGACCGCCAGATTGTGCTGGTGGATTGCCTGCAACCGCTCAACAGTGGACCGCAGGCATTTAATGATATGCGTCTGGCGCTGACGCAGTTGATGCAAAGTTTCCACTACGGGCAACGTACGCTTTTCCGCCGCTTGTTCTCGCCAGTTATCGACAAATTGCTGTTTGCCGCGACGAAAGCGGACCATGTGACCATCGATCAGCACGCCAATATGGTTTCATTACTGCAACAACTGATTCAGGATGCCTGGCAAAATGCGGCGTTTGAAGGGATCAGCATGGATTGTCTGGGGCTGGCCTCCGTACAGGCGACCACCAGCGGCATTATCGACGTCAACGGCGAGAAAATCCCGGCTCTGCGCGGTAATCGACTGAGCGATGGCGCACCGCTCACCGTTTACCCTGGTGAAGTTCCTGCGCGTTTGCCCGGTCAGGCGTTCTGGGATAAGCAAGGCTTCCAGTTTGAAGCGTTTCGCCCGCAGGTGATGGATGTCGATAAACCGCTGCCGCATATTCGCCTTGATGCCGCGCTGGAATTTTTAATAGGAGATAAATTGCGATGACCGAACCGTTAAAACCACGTATTGATTTCGACGGTCCGCTGGAAGTCGATCAGAACCCTAAATTTAAGGCGCAGCAGACCTTTGATGAAAATCAGGCGCAAAATTTTGCCCCGGCAACGCTCGACGATGTGCCGGAAGAAGAGGGGCAAGTCGAAGCGGTAATGGATGCGGCGCTGCGTCCGAAACGCAGTCTGTGGCGTAAAATGGTCATGGGTGGGGTGGCGCTGTTTGGCGCGAGCGTTGTTGGCCAGGGCGTGCAGTGGACGATGAATGCCTGGCAAACTCAGGATTGGGTAGCACTGGGCGGTTGTGCCGCTGGGGCATTGATTATCGGGGCTGGCGTTGGCTCAGTGGTAACAGAGTGGCGACGCTTATGGCGCTTGCGCCAGCGTGCGCACGAACGCGATGAAGCGCGCGATTTGTTGCATAGTCACGGCACTGGCAAAGGGCGCGCATTTTGCGAGAAACTGGCGCAGCAGGCCGGTATTGATCAGTCGCATCCGGCGCTGCAACGCTGGTATGCCTCAATCCATGAAACGCAGAACGATCGTGAAGTCGTCAGTCTGTACGCACATCTGGTTCAGCCAGTGCTGGATGCGCAGGCGCGCAGAGAAATCAGCCGTTCGGCGGCAGAATCTACCCTGATGATTGCCGTAAGCCCGTTGGCACTGGTGGATATGGCGTTTATTGCCTGGCGTAATCTGCGGTTGATTAATCGTATCGCTACGCTCTATGGCATTGAACTGGGTTATTACAGCCGTTTGCGCCTGTTCAAACTGGTATTGCTGAATATCGCTTTTGCCGGTGCTAGCGAGCTGGTGCGTGAAGTGGGGATGGACTGGATGTCACAAGATCTCGCTGCTCGTTTGTCAACGCGTGCTGCCCAGGGGATTGGCGCCGGACTCCTGACCGCGCGACTGGGAATTAAAGCTATGGAACTTTGCCGTCCGCTGCCGTGGATCGACGATGACAAACCTCGCCTGGGGGATTTTCGTCGCCAGCTTATCGGTCAGGTAAAGGAGACGCTGCAAAAGGGCAAAACGACCAGCGAATAATAACGCAATATCGGGTGCTGATCGGATATCTTTACGCCGAAGTGCCCGATTATCCGTCGTTGTGTCAATCTTTGTTGACAGAAATCTTCCTGCCACTCGAATAGTGTCATATCATCATATTAATTGTTCTTTTCTCAGGTGAAGGTTCCCATGCGTCTGGAAGTCTTTTGTGAAGACCGACTCGGTCTGACCCGCGAATTACTCGATCTACTGGTTCTAAGAGGCATCGATTTACGCGGTATTGAGATTGACCCAATCGGGCGGATTTACCTCAATTTTGCCGAACTGGATTTTGACAGTTTCAGCAGCCTGATGGCGGAAATTCGCCGTATTGCAGGTGTTACCGATGTGCGCACTGTGTCATGGATGCCTTCCGAGCGCGAACATCTGGCGTTGAGCGCATTGCTTGAGGCGTTGCCTGAACCCGTGCTTTCGGTCGATATGAAAAGCAAAGTGGATATGGCGAATCCGGCGAGCTGTCAGCTATTTGGTCAAAAACTTGATCGTTTACGCAATCATACCGCTGCGCAATTGATTAACGGATTTAATTTTTTACGCTGGCTGGAGAGTGACCCGCAGGATTCGCATAACGAACATGTGGTGATTAACGGGCAAAATTTCTTGATGGAGATAACGCCGGTTTATTTGCAGGATGAACACGACCAACACGTCCTGACCGGTGCGGTAGTGATGCTGCGCTCGACGATTCGTATGGGGCGTCAGTTGCAAAATGTGGCTGCGCAGGATGTCAGCGCCTTTAGTCAGATTGTCGCCGTTAGCCCGAAAATGAAACACGTTGTCGAGCAGGCTCAGAAACTGGCGATGTTAAGCGCGCCACTGCTGATTACGGGTGACACGGGTACTGGTAAAGATCTCTTTGCCTACGCCTGTCATCAGGCCAGCCCTCGCGCCGGTAAACCTTACCTGGCGCTGAACTGCGCGTCTATACCGGAAGATGCCGTTGAGAGCGAACTGTTTGGACATGCCCCGGAAGGGAAGAAAGGGTTCTTTGAGCAGGCGAACGGCGGTTCAGTGCTGCTGGATGAGATTGGTGAGATGTCGCCGCGAATGCAGGCTAAATTGCTGCGTTTCCTTAATGATGGCACTTTCCGTCGGGTTGGCGAAGATCACGAGGTGCATGTCGATGTGCGGGTGATTTGCGCGACGCAAAAGAATCTGGTTGAGTTGGTGCAAAAAGGCGTATTTCGGGAAGATCTCTATTATCGCCTGAATGTGTTGACGCTGAATCTGCCACCGCTGCGAGACTGTCCGCAGGATATCATGCCGTTAACCGAATTGTTCGTCGCCCGCTTTGCTGACGAGCAGGGAGTACCCCGGCCGAAATTGGCTGCCGATCTGAATACCGTGCTGACACGTTATGGCTGGCCGGGTAACGTGAGGCAGTTGAAAAATGCTGTCTATCGTGCACTCACCCAACTGGACGGCTACGAACTGCGTCCACAAGACATTTTGCTGCCAGATTATGACGCGACAACCGTTGCCGTGGGCGAAGATGCGATGGAAGGTTCGCTGGATGAAATCACCAGTCGATTTGAGCGTTCGGTGTTAACCCAGCTTTATCGCAATTATCCCAGCACGCGCAAACTGGCAAAACGTCTGGGCGTTTCACATACCGCGATTGCCAACAAATTGCGTGAATACGGCCTGAGCCAGAAAAAGAGCGAAGAGTAAACACGTAAAATGCCTGATGGCGCAATACCATCAGGCATAATAAATTACGCTTTCAGTACCGCCAGAGCTGCTTCGTAATCCGGCTCAGTGGTGATTTCATTCACCAGCTGGCTGAAAATCACATTGTCATTTTCATCAATTACGACAACTGCGCGCGCAGCCAGACCTTTCAGTGGGCCTTCAGCGATCTCAACGCCGTAAGCTTGCAGAAATTCGCTATTACGGAAAGTGGAAAGGGTGATGACGTTGTTAAGACCTTCCGCACCGCAGAAACGAGACTGGGCGAACGGCAGATCGGCGGAAATACACAGTACAACGGTGTTGTCGATTTCTGTCGCCAGTTGGTTAAACTTACGTACTGATGCGGCGCAAACACCGGTATCAATACTTGGGAAAATGTTCAGCACTTTGCGTTTACCTGCAAACTGCGTGAGGGTGACGTCAGACAGATCTTTTGCCACGAGAGTAAAAGTCTGCGCTTTGCTACCCACTTGCGGGATGGAATTGGCGACTGTAACCGGGTTGCCCTGGAAATGAACGATTTGTGACATGATTATCTTTCCTGTTTACATATAGTTAACGTCATGCCTAGTTTATGCTAACTGTCAATAACACAGCAATCGCTATTTGCGCTTAATCCGCAGTCCATCGCGGCAACAAGGAGTAAAGATGAGAACCGTAAAGGTATTTGAGGAAGCCTGGCCGTTACATACCCCGTTTGTAATTGCTCGTGGCAGCCGCAGTGAAGCGCGCGTGGTGGTTGTTGAACTGGAAGAAGATGGTGTTAAAGGTGCTGGGGAATGCACTCCCTATCCGCGCTATGGTGAAAGTGACGCTTCAGTAATGGCGCAAATTATGAGTGTTGTGCCGCAACTGGAAAAAGGGCTGACACGTGAAGAACTGCAAAAAATACTGCCAGCGGGCGCGGCGCGTAATGCGCTGGATTGTGCATTGTGGGATCTCAGTGCACGTAAACAGCAGCAGACGCTGGCTGAATTTATCGGTATAACGCTTCCCGACACCATTACTACTGCACAGACGGTTGTCATCGGTACGCCTGATCAAATGGCCAGCAGTGCTGCGGCACTATGGCAAGCAGGGGCGAAATTGCTGAAAGTGAAACTGGATAACCATCTTATTAGCGAGCGGATGGTGGCAATTCGCTCGGCTGTACCCGATGCGACGTTGATTGTTGATGCGAATGAATCCTGGCGCGCAGAAGGATTGGCAGCGCGATGTCAGTTGCTGGCTGACTTAGGCATCGCGATGCTGGAACAACCGCTTCCCGCACAGGACGATGCGGCGCTGGAGAATTTTATTCATCCGTTACCCATTTGTGCTGATGAAAGTTGTCATACCCGTAGCAATCTGAAGGCGCTGAAAGGGCGCTATGAGATGATTAATATCAAACTCGATAAAGCGGGGGGGCTGACCGAAGCCCTGGCATTGGCGACCGAAGCGCGTGCACAAGGTTTTAGTCTGATGCTGGGCTGCATGTTGTGTACCTCTCGTGCTATTAGCGCCGCTTTACCGCTGGTGCCGCAGGTCAGTTTTGCCGATCTTGATGGACCGACCTGGCTGGCGGTGGATGTGGAGCCGGCGCTACAGTTTACGACCGGCGAATTGCATCTTTAGGATGCCAGCGCAGTAAATTCGCCATTGCAAAGAGATACTTTTCACTGGCTTCATCGGAGGAGATGGGCGGAAACTCGGCGGTAATACAGTGCAGGTTCAGATCCGCACACCAACTGCCGAAGGAGCCGGGGGTTTCGTATCCGACGCTAGTCACCAGCGGCAATTCAAATGCCTGAGCCAGCCACTCACCTAATTCACTGTGTCGGGGATCTTCAATACAAGCCAGCGGATCGTGAAAAGAGACAATCCAGGCGGGGTGGATACGATGAATGAGCTGGCACAAAGCCTGAGTTTCAGGTTCGGAGCCGGGTTTATCGCCGGTCAGCAAGACCACGTCGCGCTCTTCGGCGGCACTGTTCCAGCGGTACACCGTTTCACCTTCCTTCCAGTTCGCCGCCGGAAAGTTTCTGTTTAGATCCACACCATTGGCATTAGCCCGCAGACCAAGCTGGCAACCGTCAGGATTCACACACAGCACGACATGATGGCGGCGCAGAGACGGTGTTAACGTGCGTAATGCGCAGGAGAGGGTGACGACGGAAGAATTTTCGTCGCCGTGGGTGCCAGCCAGGATTAAACCACTTTCGCTGCTGGCGGCAGAAGCCGGAAACCAGATCAACGGCGCACCTAATAATGAACGTCCGTAATGTTCGGTTCCTGGCGGAAAAGCGCCCCGTTCGGCGCGCGGGCGGGTCACGGTCATAATCGTCTCGAATATAAGAAGTATTACAGGCAGTGTTGTGCAAATTTTGCGGATTATCAAATCCTTTTCGACAACGATATGTTATCGATCCTTTATCACTTTTTTGCCGGAAGTTATTTGCATTTCTTCAAGGAGAAACAAATAATTACGCATCATTATTAACGCAGGTTTGAGGGTAACTTATGAAGCACTCTGTTTCAGTCGCGTGTTGTGCGCTGTTGGTCAGCAGCATTTCCCTGTCGTATGCTGCAGAAGTTCCGAGCGGCACAGTACTGGCAGAGAAGCAGGAGCTGGTGCGCCACATTAAAGATGAGCCTGCGTCGTTAGATCCCGCCAAAGCAGTGGGCCTGCCGGAGATTCAGGTCATTCGCGATTTGTTTGAAGGTCTGGTGAATCAAAACGAGAAAGGGGAGATAGTGCCTGGTGTCGCCACGCAGTGGAAAAGTAATGACAATCGTATCTGGACTTTTACCCTGCGCGATAACGCAAAATGGGCGGATGGCACACCGGTAACGGCGCAAGATTTTGTCTATAGCTGGCAACGTCTGGTGGATCCCAAAACATTGTCGCCATTTGCATGGTTTGCCGCGCTGGCGGGAATCAACAACGCACAAGCGATTATTGATGGTAAAGCCACGCCTGACCAGCTTGGCGTCACCGCAGTTGATGCCCATACTTTGAAAATTCAGCTTGATAAACCATTGCCGTGGTTTGTGAATTTAACCGCTAACTTTGCCTTCTTCCCGGTGCAAAAAGCCAACGTAGAAAGTAGTAAAGAGTGGACGAAACCCGGAAATCTGATCGGCAATGGGGTGATGCTGCCAACTTACTGATTTAGTGTATGATGGTGTTTTTGAGGTGCTCCAGTGGCTTCTGTTTCTATCAGCT